>CAZJIT010000076.1:0-3521 GCA_964546155.1 uncultured Candidatus Peribacteria bacterium | reverse complement strand
ATTTCCATTTTTCAGGGCATCGAGAGCCTGCCGATAAGTTTGCGTCACCGTGGCAATGTATTCCGGGCTGCGACTTCTGCCCTCGATCTTGAGATAATCGATTCTCGTGGCAGCGATTTTGTCCAAGATGCGCAAAGTGCAGAGATCCTTCGGACTGAGAATGTAGCCTCCGCCCACGAGTAGCTCGTTGCCGTATTCCTCGGTATCTTTGATTTCGTACTGGCGTCGGCAGGGCTGGGTGCATTCACCACGATTCGCCGATTTACAATTCAAAAATTCACTAAGAAAACAACGTCCACTCACACTCACGCACATCGCCCCATGCCCAAAAACTTCCACTTTGCAATTCACATTTTTCTTGATCTCAGCGATTTGCTCGAGAGTGCATTCACGTGCGAGGACGATGCATTTCGCCCCGAGTTTTTCGTAGTATTGCGCCGCTTTTGTATTTGAAATATTCGCCTGAGTCGAAATATGAATCGGAATTTGCATTTCTTGGCACAGTGTCAGCACCGCCATGTCATGACAAATCACCGCATCGACACCGGCATTTTTCACTCCCTGCAAAACCTCCTCGAGCTTGCCTAGCTCCTCATCATAAATAATTGAATTGATCGTGATGAATACCTCCACGTTATTTTCATGCGCAAATTTAACCAAGCGGGGGAGTTCCGCCAGCTCGATTCCACGACTGCTCACACGCATATTCAGCTCACCCACACCAAAATAAACCGCTTCTGCGCCAGCTTTGATGGCTGCGGTAAGAGAAGTTTCATTGCGTACCGGTGCGAGAAGTTTTGGGATTTGCATGCGAGGATTTTAGCGAGGAATGTGATTTGATGCAAGGGCGGACGGGCGAAGGCGAGAGCTTTCGCTCTCGCACGAGGCGACTGCCTCGTTGCCGGAGGCACTTCGCCCACCTCAAAAAACCAGCACCAATCCGCCATTTATTTTATTCCAAACCGACCGTCTTGCGCATCGCTTCCAAAGTTTTTTGCACCTCAGCTCGAGCTTTTTCCGCACCCCGAGTCAGGATTGCTTCCACATCTTTTGGTTTTGCGCTCCATTCGGCGTACTTCGCGCGCATCGGCTCTGTGAATGTGATCAACTCCTCCGCCAAAATCTTCTTGAGATCGCCATAGCCCATGCCACCCTGTTTTAGTTTTATCTCGACCTCTCGTGCTTTTTCAGCATTTACCAATTTTAATAATTGAAAAGGAATAACCTCCTCGGGATTCTTGGGTTCATCAGGAAGTTTGCTATCCGTCTTGATCTTCTTGCAGAGTTTCGTGATTTCCTCCGGCGTCGCAAAAATCGGAATTGTATTTCCATAACTTTTGCTCATTTTTTGCCCGTCCAACCCCACCACCGTCGCCACCTCGGTCTTGATTTCCTCCTCCGGAATCTTAAACACCTCACCATAATGTGAATTAAACTTCTGCGCCAAATCGCGGGCAATTTCCACGTGTTGCTTTTGATCCTTGCCCACCGGCACGATGTCCGCCTGCACCGCCAAAATATCCGCCGCCATCAGCAC
Source organism: uncultured Candidatus Peribacteria bacterium (assembly GCA_964546155.1). GTDB lineage: Bacteria > Patescibacteriota > Gracilibacteria > CAZJIT01 > CAZJIT01 > CAZJIT01. Next base: position 1,984 of record CAZJIT010000076.1, on the reverse strand, counting down.
CGGATAAGTAAACAACCCGACATTCGCCTCGAGTCCATTCGCGATTTTATCCTTATAACTGTGCGCCCGCTCGAGCAGACCCATCGGCGCTAAACAGCTCAAAATCCACGCAATCTCCTGAATTTCCTTCACATCACTTTGGCGATAGAGTGTCACTTTCTCCGGATCGAGCCCACAGGCGAGGTAAGTCAAAACAATCTGATGCACATTTTCACGCATCTGCTCGGCAGCACGCACACTCGTCAGCGCATGCCAATCCGCCACAAAAATAAACAATTCATCGCCAGCGTTTTGGCGCTCAACAAACTGCGCAATCGCACCAAAATAATTCCCGAAATGCAGAACACCCGAAGGCTGAATACCCGAAAGAACACGTTTCATTATTTTGTGCGCTTATAAATAAAATGAAGAAGAAGAATAAAAAAGCACGCCATCGCCACGAGCGCAAATGACAAAGCCAAATTCCAAATAACCTCACCCACAGGCGAATACGGCATGTACTGAGAAATCCAAACCGTTGCCAAAGTAAAAATCAGACTGATTTTGGTGCTGGCAACACCCACACTGAGCGCACGCTCGGTACATTCACTTTTTTTGTCTTTTTTATCCCAAAACATATTTTGAAATTAATAAATTTGCACACACTATAAATCATTTTTCAGATTTTCGCAATTCTCGCTTGCACAATCCCAAAAAAGTTGTTAAATTGCTCTACATTTTGTTGTGGTTATTTGAAAAATCGTCTTATTTTGAGAGAAAGGAATAGACATGGTGAACGAAAATTTTTGTATTCCGAAAGTGTGTGATTTTCACGTGCATTTGCGTCAGGATTTGGAAACGATGGTTCTCACTCTGGGCATGCTCAAGAATCACACCAAGAAAATCATGGCAATGTTGAATGTCAAAGCGCCACACATTCAGACTGTCGATCAGCTGAATGAATACGCCGAGATGGTGGAAAAAGCCTGCATGTACGCAGGCGTGTCGAGGGATTTTGAGGTGTATCTGTGCCCCAAAATCTACCAAGGCAAGTGCGAGCAGGGGAATTATATTCCCACGCAGCCGGATTTTATCGAGGAGTGCGCCAAGTGGCGTTACGAGGGTGATTACGTGCAGCGTGTTTTGGCATTCAAATCCTACCCAAACGGTGGGACAACCAATGCCGACGGTGCGATTACTGATTTTCGGAGTGGGCATTATCAGGAAATGATGCACGTCCTCAAAGAAAACAATCTCGTTTCTTCGATTCATTCGGAGATGATGGGTAAGCCCGCCCTGTCAGCCGAGAATATTTTCTTTGCCGAGATTGCGCAGGGTTTGGTTAGTTTTTCAGATTGCCCCAAGACAGTTTTCGAGCATTTGAGTACAGCAGACGGAGTGCGATTTGTGGAGAATGCGCCTGATCACGTGGCGGGTACGATTACCCCTCAGCATCTGAGTTTTATTTATCACGATGTCATGGATCATTTGGGTCAGGTTATCGATCCGCACAAGCTCTGCATGCCGATCGCCAAGATGGAAAATGACGTTATTCATCTCACTCAGGCGCTGAGTAATCGCAGGTTTTTCTACGGGTCGGACACTGCGCCTCACCCGATAGAAACCAAAACAGGCAGCAATCCCGCAAAAGGTGTGTTTGCGGCCTATCTCATGCCCTACGTTTTTGGTAGCACTTTGGACTCAGCCTCCAGCCCCTTCCACTTCGAAGATTTTTTGTGTCATCGTGGCAATGAATTCTACGGCTTGGGTTATGAAGTTAGCAATCACGAACTCAAAATCAGCAGCATTGAAGATTGCCCCAATCCATTTGCGACCGAGATTTATGCCGATTCTGCCGGTTGTAAATGCGTCCGACAAGGCGAGCTTGCCGTGGGTTTGCCCGATATGAGCAACCACGTCATGCCCTTTGTCCTCGAGAATATTTATCACTAAAAATTGCAACAAAATGCCCCCGTACTCGTGCGGGGGTTTTTATTTTTAATTT
>CAZJIT010000075.1:0-3554 GCA_964546155.1 uncultured Candidatus Peribacteria bacterium | reverse complement strand
GGTTAATGTGGCTAATTTTGTGTGGGTTGCTCCTGCGCAAGCGAGCGGGGGAGAGAGTCGTACTCTTGTGGTTTCGGCTTATTATTCACCACTTCCGGGGCAGACTCGTTATGCGACGGGGACGTATGCAGGTGATATCCGGCTCAATGGAAATGGTACAAATGGTGCAGATGGTACGGAGGTTTATCCGGGCATGCTTGCCGCACCCAAGACTTATTCTTTTGGGACGCAGGTTTTTATTCCGGGTCTGGGTAACGGGACAGTTCATGATCGAGGTGGTGCGATTAACGCTTATGAAGGTTACGATCGTATCGATGTTTGGATGGGTTGGGGTGACGAGGGTTTGATTCGTGCGCTCCAGTGGGGTAAACGCAGAGTTGTGGGTACGGTTTATTTTGGTGGTGCAGGTTTGGCTAACAATATTTACATGGCAGAAGTCGAAGTGCCGGAATCAAGTGCTTACGTAGCAGGAGTAGGTGAGGGTGAAACCGGTCGGCACGTCCACGCAATCCAAAAAGCTCTCGTTGCAGCGGGTTATCTCGCCGATGCAAACGTGAACAGTGTTTATGATTCCGAAACAGTCACCGCAGTTTACAATCTCCAAAAAGATGCAAATTTAGTTAGCTCGATTGATGATACCGCAGCGGGATATTTCGGGCGTCAGACTCGTCAGGCACTCGAGGACGCACTCGAGGGAATCGTAATCACAGGTGAGGTGGTAAATGACAGAGTTGCCACTTGCTCGCAGTATTTTTGTTACAATTTAGTCGAGGGTGACACCGGCGAGCACGTCGAAAAACTCCAAACCAAACTCAAAGAACTTGGCTATTTTGATTTCGAAATCACTGCAAACTACGGTGAAATGACCAGCGATGCTGTCAAAAAATTCCAGTTGGATTACGGTGTGATTTCACACGCATGGGAATACGGCGCAGGTGTTTTCGGACCAAAAACCCGAGAAGCTTTGAACAAAATTTCACAGGGTGAAAAAGTAGAAAAAATCGAGGACGAAGAAGAATTTGACGATACACTCAAGGTCGGTGATGCCGGTAGCGAGGTCATGAACCTCCAAAAATTCTTGCAAGAAGAAAATATTTTTGAGGGAGATGCGGGAGGCTATTACGGTCAGCTCACTTACGAGGCTGTGAAGAATTTTCAAACTCGAGAGGGACTCACCGGCGTGCAAGAAGGCGTGCTCGATGAACTCACTCGCACTCGCATGAACGAAGTTATCGAGATGCGTGAGAAGGGAACTCAAATTCTCTACGGGGAGGAAAACGAGCAAGTGCCACTTCCGGTGCTGGTCGCTCGCATGGAAAATCAAACCCTAAAATCAGGAGATCAAAACGAAAACGTGGCTCATCTTCAGAGCACTCTTGCCAAGCTCGATTTTTTCGAGGGTGAGGTGAATGGAGTTTTTGATGAGGCGACCGAGCAGGCGGTTTTGGATTTTCAGATTGCAAATGGCGTGGTCAAAAGTCAGTACTCTCCAGGGGCGGGACAGGTCGGTCCGCTCACTCGCACGAAGCTCACAGAAGTTTCCCAACTCAGCTAATAAATTAAAACAAACATAAAAATGAAAAAGACACGCAAGGCCGCAAAGCCTGAATTCATCACCCGCTCGATCCACCGCAAAGACAAAACCAGACGCTGGAGTCTGGCTGCCGGAGTTATTTTTTGTGCTCTCGCACTGGTCAGTTTTATCCGCCTCGAAAACATCTCGATTGATGACGAGGTGCTTCATCGCAGTGCTTGCGAAAATGAAATTGTGCCGATTTATCTCAGCACGCAGGGTTCTTTTGTTCCCGATGAAGTTATTTTTGATATTAATTTTGCACCGGAGGCAGTCGAGGTTGTGGAGTTTTTTGCGAATAAAAATTGGACGGAAAAATCTCGTCTTGAGGGTGATGGTGCGCTAAAAATTATTCTCGAAATTGCCGACCGTCAGGTGGAGCGTGATTTTGCGACAGTTTATCTGCGTGTGAAATCCGACAACATCGTAAAATACGAAATCACGGAAAAAAGTGGCAAGACAGAGCTTGTCACAGGGCACGACGAAGTGCTCAAAGGGGGTTGCTAATTTTACCAAAATCACCTCTCAGAAATGAGGGGTGTTTTTTTATTCCTCGAAAATATCACCTGAAACATTCACGCAATCCACGCCCTCCTCAACCGCAACCGGCAGGTCGCCATTAGTCGCAGCACAGATCTCCTTCAGTCCAAAACTGTGCGCGAGTTTTTTGCCCTGCTTGAAATATTTGCGAGCCTCCGAGCTAGTTACGTTGTTTGGCAGCATGATATTAAATCCGTGCACGTCCAGATTTTTGAGGCTGAGAATCGGCGCAAGATTACTCGCCAAAAAGCTCGGTTTGATTCCAGGGACACCGTCTTTTTCAGCGATATTCACCTGAATAAAAATCGGCATTTTTTTGTTCATCTCGCCGGCGATCTTGCTGATTTTGTCCGCAAATTTGTAGCTGTCCACACTCTGAATGCAATCGAAAATTTGGAGAGCGGTGCGAGTTTTGTTGGACTGGATCGGACCGAGCATGTGCAATTTAAAATTTCTCTCACCCTCCCAGTTCGCAAATTTATCCTCAGCCTCCTTCAGACTTGTTTCGCCGATGTGCTCCGCACCCGATGCGACCGCCTGCTTGATTTCCTCTACGGTGCGAGCTTTTGTGACCACGATCACTCTGATTTTTTGTAGCGGAGAGAGCTTCGCAATCAGCTTTTTTATATTTTTAAGTTTTTCCTTAATTTTTAGCATTACGCCTTGGTTAATTTGCTTTTTTAGTTTACACTACGTCCATGCAAAATACAAATTCACTTCCGGTGGTGGCTCTGATCGGTCGCCCTAATGTCGGCAAATCCTCATTATTCAACGCTTTGTTGCGTGAAAAGAGAGCAGTCGTTTTTGACGAGCCGGGGACTACTCGAGATAGTGTGAGTGGCATTGTGGAGGGCAATTTCCCATTTTTGCTTGTGGACACGGCGGGTCTGGCATTCGATGAAAATGCCAAACTGGAAAAAGACATGCGCACTCAGACGATGTTGGCTTTGCAGGAGGCGGATTTGATAGTTTTTATGATTGACGCCAAGGAGCCTGTGACGAGTTCGGATCTCGAGGTGGTCAATCTTCTCCGCAAGTCAGGTCGGAAGTTTATTTTTGTGGCGAATAAGACCGAGGGCAATGTTGATCTCACAGATTTTATCAGTTTTGGATTTGGTGAACCGATACAGATTTCCGCACTCCAGAAGCAAGGCATTTCCAATCTCCAAGACAAAATTACTACCGAGCTTCAGGCTCGAGGTTTTGAAAAAAACACCTCTATCGAGGATTTCAAAGACATTCCCAAGATGGTTTTTGTCGGTCGTCCGAACGTCGGTAAATCCAGTCTGATCAACGCTTTTCTCGGACATGAAAAATGTATCGTGAGCGACATTCCGGGGACGACACGTGACACGACCGAGGAGATTTTCGAATACAAAGATCAGAAATATTTGCTTTTTGATACGGCGGGTGTGCGTCGTTACGCCAAGCAGGAAAGCAA
>CAZJIT010000074.1:1078-3560 GCA_964546155.1 uncultured Candidatus Peribacteria bacterium | reverse complement strand
TTTTTGGTACAGACAGCGGAAAAACTCCAGCATTTCCCAAGACAATATTTCCTTGATTACTTTTTCCGTGTCCACATTATTTCGGTTGTACTTGCAGATCAGCCGAGCGATGCCCCATCTTTTCTTAAAAAGTGCGAGCTCGAGCAATCTTCTTGTCGGTCTTCCTCCGCATTGCAGCATTTTCTCGAAAATATCAGGGCGATTTACATTCTCCAAATCGACAAACAACTCGAGAGGACTGAGCCCTTGGTTATTTTCGATGTTGGGATTCGCTCTTTTGTTTCCGAGCAACACCTCTACGTTTGTCGGGTAAATATGGAACTTGTCCACGGCGTTGTAAAGCGCTGTTTCCCCGACATTATTTTGCAGATTTACATCAGCTCCGTGGCTCAACAAAACCAAAATAATATTTTTATCTTTCCCGATCGAGGCGATGTGCAGGGGGGTATCCCCATTTTTATTTTTTGTGCTCACTTGGACATTTTTTCTGAGCAGATACTCCACACCCTCCAAAAAATTACCTCGCACTGTCCGGTGCAAAAGCGTGTCCCCATTTTCATCTGCGCCTTCCAATCCCTCCTTTCCCAAATATTTTTCCAATGTGACGAGAGAAGTGATTTTGGCTCCCGTCTTGTGCAAAGTCAAAAATTCCAACTCCTTGTCAAAAGTAGATTGACCTTTTTCGACACTTTCCTTTCTACCAAATGTAACATTTAAAATTTTTGTTTCGGTGCTTGAGTTTACACGATCTGCCACGCTCATAATCTATCCTCCTAAACAGCGGATTGCCTTCAGCTTAGAATAAAATTTTCGTAACACACGATAAATTTTACTCACGCTGTCCTGCGGCTCGGAGCTTGGCACTGCGTGCCGACGCTCCGGACACCTTCGTTCGGGCTCCTCGCATTGACCTAAAAAACGAATTGACAAAAAACATAACTAGTCCAGATTTATACCAGTTTTTTTACCGGCTTGTCAACTAGGATTTGTAGATTCTCGGGACACGTGCCGAAATCGCACAACACAACTCGTACGGCGTTTTCCCGATTGCTTGCGCGGTTTTTTGGAGAGAGATTTCCGCAGAGCCCTGCTTGCCGTAGATCACCGCCTCATCACCCGTTTTGATTTCCTTGTCACCGGTGATGTCCACCATCAGCTGATCCATGCAGACCTTGCCGATGATCGGATATTTTTTCCCATTGATAATAATTTTGCCGGTGTTGCTCAGCTCGGTCGGCACACCGTCCGCATAACCCGCACCCACCACTGCAGTCCGAGTCGGGCGAGTGGTGCGGTAGGTCGCATCGTAACCCACCGAAAAATCTTTGGGCAGATTACGCACCGACACAACGTGCGACTTAAAAGTCAGCGCCGGTTTCAGTTTTTTGTTGAGTGGGGCATCGACCGAAGAATACCCGTAAAGCCCAATCCCAATGCGCACCATTTTGTGATGATATTTTTTATCCCGCAAAAACCCCCCCGAATTACTCGCATGAATCAACGGCAACTTCACACCTTTTTTCTTCAATTTTTGCAGGAGGTTTTCGAGTTTTGCGTTTTGGGATTCGGTGTAATTGACGTCGGTATCCGCACACGAAAAATGCGTAAAAATCCCCTCGACTCTCAGCTCAGGCATCGCAAATATTTTCGGAAAAACTTTCTCCGCCTCCTCCGGAAAAAACCCCTGACGACCCATTCCAGTGTCCACTTTCAGGTGCACGGCGATCGTCTTGCCGAGGAGCTTGGCGACTTTTTGGGCGGATTGCACAGAGTCCATGTCCGAGAGCGTGATTTCGACTCCCACACTCGCTGCTCGGGTGATTTCCTCGGGGAGCACCTTCCCGATAATCAAAATCGGTGCACCGACTCCACCCGCACGCAGCTGCTCGGCCTCCTCGATCCTCGCCACACCGAGATACTCGGCTCCACCCGCAATCACCGCCCGAGCCACCGGCCCGACCCCGTGACCATACGCATTTGCCTTGAGGATAGCGAGTAATTTCGGTTTCCCGATATTTTTTTTGATAATCTTGGCATTCGCCGTCAAAGTAGCGAGATTGACCTCGGACAAAGTAAGTGCCATGTTTTTATTTTAAATAGAACTGTGAACCTTGATTTGATTCATTTCCACAGGGTTTGGTGAGCACCCGAGCAATTCCTCTCTCGTCGGATCTTTTTTATCAGTCGGCTGATCCTCACGAGTGCTGTTTTTGAGCCCCGTGACCTGCGCAGTGATTTCTACATTTTCGGTATCGACTTCATCGAGCACCTCCACATAACCCAAAATGTCACTGAGCTGAGTCGCAAACTTCTCCGCTTCGTCCTCAGCGAGCTTCAGACGGGCGAGCTTGGCGATGTGTTCGATTTGTGCCTTGTCTAATTTCATGCCTTCAGTTTAACTTTTTGCGCTGATTTTGCAAGATGAAGTTACTCTTGACCAAAAACACAAAACATGGTAAATTAATAATAAGTTTTGTTCTTT
>CAZJIT010000074.1:0-1068 GCA_964546155.1 uncultured Candidatus Peribacteria bacterium | reverse complement strand
GATGATGAAGAAAGTACTGCCGGGTATTCTCCTTTTTGTTCTTTTCATTTCCCCTTTTCAAGGAGAGTCGCATGGATAAGGTGATCTTTTTTGCGAAGTTCGCAGTCTTTTTTGTAGGACTGCTTGTTGTGGGCGTTGTTAGCGAGATGTGTTTCGGAATGACTAGCAAATTCCTAGATTTTATTCTAGGAAACGGAGCTGGCACTCCTTACTTCCTTGGCTTTGTAGCATTTCTCTGTTTCTACGGTTGGGGTAAATTCGAGAAAATTCTCGAAATTATTTCCGATCTCGAAGCACCGATGAAAACTCTTCGAGGGCTGCTTGTAGCTTTTGGGGTAGTGCTCGTCGGCGGTATCGGAGAAATGTGGCTTGGAATCGGAACAGGTACTTATGTATTTTTTTCGACTGGTAGTCACATCTTCCCCTACATCGTTTTTCTCATGCTGACCGCTGGAGTAGGTTACATTTATTACTCCAATAGGGAAAATTAGAAAGGAACAAATCTCAGAGGGCGTGCACACGTGCGCCCTCTTTCCCATTGACAAATTAAAATAAATCTAGATAATAACAAAGTCATTGTTTTTTGTAGAAAAGGAGATCTCATGTACAAAGGTATCTAGGAGGAGGATCCATGGATAAAGGCATCTAGCAATGCAAAGGGTTGCGTGTTTGCAGCCCTTCTTTACTTTTTCTCGGGGGGTGGGTAGATTTGAGTTATGCAATTTCTCCCTTCTAGCATCACCGACCTGATCGAGGCACTCCGCAGTCTTCCCGGCGTCGGTCAAAAAACCGCTGAACGCTACGCTTTTTTTCTCCTGCGCAGCAACCCGCTCATCGCCCGCAAACTCGCTCACAGCCTCCAGAGCATCGAGCAGGGTTTTTCACTTTGCATTTCTTGCCAAAATTATTCCGAAGGGGAAATCTGCCCACTCTGCAGCGATCGTTCCCGAGATGACGACGTGATCTGCGTGGTCGCTGAGCCACTCGACGTGGTCGCCCTCGAGGAAGCCGGCGGATTTCGTGGCAAATACCACGTCCTCCACGCCCTCCTCAACCACCTGAATTGAC
>CAZJIT010000073.1:0-3564 GCA_964546155.1 uncultured Candidatus Peribacteria bacterium | reverse complement strand
CAAAAAGCTGAAAAGGCGCTCATGCAAGCCGTCCAGCTCAACCCTGAAAGCGCCAACGCCAATTATCTTTTGGGCTTTGCCTACTCTGAGAACGGACAATACGAAAAAGCCTTGGAATATTTCGAAAGAGCTGACGTCCTCCGCCCAAACCACGCCGAGATTTTGCGCTGTTTGGGTTGGTGTTATTTTCATTCAACAGCTCCCCGCCGTGGCCTCGTAATCCTCGAAAGAGCTCGCACCCTCAGCCCTCAAGACACTTTGATTTTACTTGATTTGGGCGTGTGCCTCCTGACAAGTCGCAACCAAAAAGAAGCCAAAAAATGCTTCTTGCAAGTGCTCGAATACGAACCGGAAAACGAAAAGGCAATTTCTTACATCAGCCAAATTGAAAAACTCAGTACCAATAAAAAAGAGTAAAATACTGGCCTGCGGGACTTTTGATTTGTTGCACTTGGGGCATGAGTTTTTTTTACGTGAAGCCAAAAAACTGGGAAATGAACTGCACGTCATCATCGCCCAAGACACAAATGTCCAAAAAATAAAAAATAAAATTCCGCAAGAAAATAGCGCCCTGCGCAAAGAAAAAGTTGCAAAATTGTCGTATGTGGATAAAGTGTATTTAGGTGACAAGGTGAATTTTGAAAAAATATTGCAGGAAATCAAACCCGATATTTTGGCTCTGGGGTACGACCAAAAAATCCCCGCCCAGATTCAAAATTTCACAGAAAAATACCCCAACATAAAAATCCAAAAAATAAAATCCTACAAACCGGAAAAATATAAAACCACCCTCCTGTCCAAATGAAAAACATCGCAAAAGTTATCCAAAATATCCGACGTCACAGCCTGATTTCACTGACAACGATTTTGGTTTTGGGGCTTCTGGTGGTTATTTTTGACCTTGCGATCACACTCAACAGCTTCGCCAACAACACCGTTTCTCATCTCAACAGCAAGGTGGATATTTTGTTTAATCTGAACGACGACATCGAGCCGTTTCGAATAAACAGTTTCTTGAACAGGCTGGACGAACGGCCTGAGGTCGCCGAAAAATCAGTCACCTACCCCGAACAAGCCGACGAAATTTTTGCGACTCTGCACCCTGAGTTGGCCGACGCACTCGATAAATTCAACATCGAAAATCCCTTCCCAACCACCGTGACCGTCGTCGTCAAATCCCCTGACAACCACGAAAGTTTGCGCAAATTCTTGGAAGGTGAAAATGAAATCGTGAACGTCAGCTCATTCAAAATCGAAAATAGCGAAAACAAAGATCCCGCCTCCCAGCTCTCTGCCAGTGCCAGCGCCGAACTGAAAAAACTCGTCGATGGAACTAACAGTCTTTTCATCTGGATGGCAATCGTCTTTTTCGTCAGCACCCTCGCCATCATGATCAACACGATCCACATCAGCCTTTTCAATCGCCAAGAAGAAATCGTCATCATGCGACTCGTAGGCGCCAAGCACAGCGCCATTCGCAAACCCTACATCTCGGAAGGATTTTTGTTGGCAATCGGCGCAGTCGTCCTCGGCAACTTGCTTTTCTTGGTCATCACACTTTTCGCCTCTTGGCAGGAAATCATGCTCAACGGTTCAATGTTTAGCATTTGGTTTTGGCAAATCCTCATCGCAGGATCCACGAGTGTGATCGCCAGCTACCTCGCCGTGGAAAAATACCTACGCAGCCAAAATATTCGCCTCTAGCATGAGCAAATTTTTGCGTAATCCGGCAATTCTACTCCACGCCCGTAAAATGTACGAGGCGGATTTAAACGTGGTTTTATTCACCGCCAACTACGGAAAAATAGACGCTCGTGCCAAAAGTGTACGTCGCCCCAAAGCCAAACTCGCCAGCCTCAAATCCCCTCTCTCGAGCATGATTGTAGAATTAACCGAAACAAAAATCCCAACCGTCACCGGCGTCAAAATCACCAAACCCCGCAGCAACCTCGCCCTCAATCTGGAAAACGTAAAATTTGCGATGGCGCTCTGCGAGCTCGTAGAAAAAATCACCAAACCTCGTGACCCCCACCCTGAGATTTTTCAGCTCCTCGAAAAAAAACTCGACACCCTCGAAAAAACAAAAAATCCTGAATTGGTTTTCGTCAGCGGTGCTCTGCAAATCCTGCAAAAACTCGGCTTCCTCGGCGAAATCAAAAACTGCGCCAAGTGCGGAAACAAAATCTCAGGAGGAGAAATTTATTTCGGAGAGGAAGGGCTCGCCTGCTCCAAATGCGAAACTTTAGAAAAATGCCCGCTCGACATCGCCAAAATTTTACTTTTCGTGACACAGTGCCACGACTCCGATCTCGAAAAAATAAAAATCTCTAAATCCGAAATCCAAAAAATCCTCAAAAAAACGCAAGATTGGATAAAAAACACCACCGATAAAAATCTAAAATCTTTGTATTGACAGACGAAAAAAAAGAGCTAAAATAAGGAACTGTTAGTGCATGGTGTACTAACGTGTTCATTTTTCATTCGAAGCAAGGAGTAATTTATGGAAGCGGTGTTAAAAAATTTGTCTAACGAAAATTTGGTTGTATTAAATGGAAAAAAGGTGATAGCTTTGCACAACAATACGAGAAACAGCCGGCGTATCAAGCGGGCTGTAAAAGAAGGAAAAGCATCTGAAATCACGCTGAAAAGCGGGAAAGTCAATAAAGAAAATTATAAACACCAAGGGAAGGTGCAATCTATCGAAAAAATCGATAACAAAATCGCATTAATGCTACTTACGGGTGAGCAGCAACTAAACTAATGCTGACAAATTGAAAAATGATACCCCTCTCAGAATTTTGGGAGGGGTTTTTACTTGTCTTTAATCAGAAAAAATCTATAATCAAACCATGTCAAAACTTTACATCACAACTGCGATTGATTACGTAAATGGTGCACCTCACATGGGTCACGCATTTGAAAAAATCTACACCGACGCCATCGCCCGAGGTCATCGCATGCTCGGTTACGACGTGCGCTTCCAGACCGGAACAGACGAACACGGCACAAAAATCTACCAAAGCGCCAAAGAAAAAACTGAATTTAAGTTTCGATGTTTTTGTGCGGACTTCAGACAAAGCCAAACACTGGCCGAGCGTGCAAGCCATTTGGAATAAACTCGCAGAAGCCAACGCCCTCGAAAAAAGAAGTTACAGCGGAATGTACTGCTCCGGTTGCGAGGCGTTTTTGAGTGAAAAAGATCTCGTCGATGGCAAATGCCCGATCCACGAAAAAGCTCCCGAAAAAGTCACGGAAGAAAACTACTTTTTCAAATTATCCGAATACCAAAACGAAATCCAAAAATGGATCGAGGAAGGCAGCATTATTCCAAATTTCCGTGCCAAAGAAATCCTCAACGTAATCAAAGATGGATTGCACGTCGTAAGCTTTTCACGGCCACGCACTTCCCTGCCGTGGGGAGTCGATGTCCCAAATGACCCCGACCAAGTGATGTACGTTTGGTGCGACGCTTTAACAAATTACATTTCCACGTTGGGCTACGGCACTGCGGACGAATCGCTCCTCGAAAAATGGTGGAACGACGCCAAAATTATTCACGTCATC
>CAZJIT010000072.1:0-3603 GCA_964546155.1 uncultured Candidatus Peribacteria bacterium | reverse complement strand
TGTTTTGATTATAGCGCAATAAAAAAGAACCCGCCATAAAATGACGGGTCGCTGGAGAAATTTAATAAAAATTTTTGGAAGAAGTTTCTTCGGTTAAATCTCTCAACACTGATAAATTTTCTTTGTAGGGGCAGGCGACATATTTTTTTCGCTCGCCAATCCAAAGTGGCACGGCGACACGAGGACCGTCTGGAATGTGGTTTTGGAACAGGAAAGCGTAGCCGGTGGAAAGTTTCAGATTATCCTTGAGAATGTTGTCGGAATTAAAACTAAAAACCTCTACAAGGCAATATTCGATCGATTGTCCGTACGGATAAAGTGCGGGATATTGAACAAAATTCGCACCCTTGTCGCCTCCCACAATTCCAAGCTCTAAGGCGTCTAAAAGCTCTCGAACCGCATCGATTTTGGATTTATTGTTTCCAAATTCCGCAACCGGAAAACTATAAACACCAGAACTCTTCACCATCACAAATCTCACCCCTTTGCTATTCGCCAACTTCGCAATCACTTTTACCTTCATGTTTTTCCCTTTCGTATAATCGAACGTGCACCCCTTTGTACAATAAAAAGATCAGTGCTTCACTTTAGTAAATCCTGCGCTTCGTGTCAAATAAAAAAGCTCTCACGAATTGCGAGAGCTTTTGTTTTTTAAATTATTGGTTTTTGTTATCTCCGAAGAGCCAACGTACACGAGAAATCTTTGTGCCAACGAAAATGCGGAGAATTCCACGAGTAACGATGATCGCCGTGAACATCGAAAGCACAACACCAAGCGCAAGAGTAAGTGCAAAACCACGGATAATCGAAGTGCCGAACCAGTAGAGAATCACGCAAGTGATGAGAGTCGAAACATTGGCGTCACGGATAGAGGACCATGCACGCTCGAACCCAACCGCAATCGCAGTCGAAAGATTTTTGCCACTTTGCATCTCCTCCTTGAGGCGCTCGAAAATCAGCACATTCGCATCTACCGCCATACCGATACTCAAAATAATACCAGCCACACCCGCAAGAGTGAGCACAAACACGCCCGCAAATTTGAGAATAAAAATGAGAATACCGGCGTAAAAACAAAGTGCAATACCGGCAATCAGACCCGGCAAACGATAATAAAGTGTCATGTAAATTACCACGATAAGCAGACCAAGCATGCCGGCATAAAGCGAAGTCGCAAGAGCGTCAGCACCGAGCATCGGAGAAACAACAAGCTGGCTCGGCTCCTCGAGTGGCGCAGGAATCGCACCGGAGTTGAGGTCGTTTGCGAGCTGAGTCGCCTCCTCGAGAGTGAAGCTGCCAGTGATTTGTGCGTTACCGGTACCGATTTTTTCATTTACACGAGGAGCAGAAATCAAATCGCCACCTACAAAAATCGCAAGTTGCTTGCCAACTAATTTCTCAGTCAAATCGCCAAACATCGTCGCACCCTCGTCGTCAAAAGTGATGCTGACGTACGGTGCAAATGTCTTCGGATCGAGCTGGACAGAAGCGTGCTTGAAGTGTGTACCATCAAGGTTAGTCGAAGTCCATGGCGCAATTTCCTGAGGGAAAACGAGCATCTGCAATTTGACACGACGGTCAGATTTGGTTTCTTTCACTGCCTCGACCGCCTCTTTACGATCGGTTACCTTGATCACATGAAAACCAAACTCGGTTTCAACAATGTCAGAATATTCGCCTACCGGAGTGGCAAAAGCCGCCTGATCGAAAGCATCGACCATCTTGCCGCGCGTGAAAAATCCGAGCTCGCCACCATAATTAGCAGTCGGACCATCTGAGTATTCTTTTACGATTTGCACGAAATCATCGCCCTTCAAAGCCAAAGCTAAAGCCTCCTGTGCACGCATTTTCGCATCTTCCTTGCTACGAGTGATTGCCGGATCAGCATTGGTCGCACCCTGATAAGCCACGAGAAGATGACTCGCCTCAATCTCCTCCTCGGTCGCCGGCGTAACCTCAACCTCGTGCTCGGCTGTGTCCTCTGCAATTACCTTTGCGGCATAAAACGCATTCACCGGCTCAATTTTATTTGTACTTTGGTCGAAAGTGTAACTGTAAACATCGTCAATCATCGGAGCAACTGCGCCTACCGGTAAATCTTTCACCGCCTCAGCAAGCTTGCTAGAACTGATCTCACTGATGAATTGTAATTCTGTTTCAGAAAAACGCACGCCATCGTCATAAAACTCACCCTGATTTGCAAGAGCGATCTTGCGGAAATCCTGCGGATTAGAATTTATCTTGAAAAGTGCTTTGCTCGCCTTAGAGCGGATTTCCTCGAGAGAAGAATTGTCCTCAGCCTTGCGTGGCTCTTTGAACTCGAGCTGGACAGTCTTACCGATTGTCGCCTTCGCCTCATCGAGATCCAAAACACCCGCCAACTCAACCACGATGTGATACTCGTCACCCACCTCAGCCACGTAAATATTTGGTTCAGAAACACCAAGTCCATTGACACGACGCTCAACCACTGCGAGGTTACCCTCGATCACACTCTGATAATCAGCCGGATCGACACGGGACAAATCCACACGATAATCAAGCTGTGCACCACCCTGAAGGTCTAGCCCAAGCTGAATTTTCTTGGATTTGAGCCAAGCCCACCAACCATTTTCAAAAGTCAAACTTGTCGGCACCATTTCCTTGATTTTGGAAAGATTCTCAGAATCAACCACCTCGAGAGTCAACACATAGTCGCTACCAGACTCACTTGTGTAAATATTAACCGCATCATCAGACAGACCGGCAACACGAAGATTATTTTGCACGAGAGTGTGCGCCTTCTCGGCGATCATCGGGCGATAATTTTCCTCAACCTCGTCCAAATCAATCACGTAATCAAGCGTATTCCCCTCCTCTGAATCAAAAATCACGCTCACAGACTGGGAATTCGCCGGAGTGAAAGAATCCAACACGCCTGCGTTCTCCGTGGTAGGAAAATTAGAATTATAAAAAGTGGTGTCATCTGCCCAGCTCCAGTCCAATGCAAAAAGGACAAAAGCCGTGAGCAAAATCAAAGCAATCTTCGAGGTACGTTTCATATTATAAAAAAAGGAATTAAGTTCCTCCTTACTTTAGCGAAAAAAAAGTGAAAATTCAAACTAAAAATCGAGCAAATCGCCGATGGACAAATTGCACTTCTGGGACTGATGAGCATTGAGCTCGAGAACGTAGTGCGCAGGCGAAATCGGGCGATAAACAGGGCAAATCTCGGTCTGGCACGGTGGCACGGTCTGAATATCGACCACCTCCTTCTCCGCAGAAATAAAAATCAAATCCAAGGGAAAATTGACGTTGCGCATATGAAAACCACCCCCGCTCTGAGCATTCAGCTCTCGTCCCAAGAAAAATAACATTCCGCTGTCCTCTGCCAAAAAATCACGATTCATCAAACCTAAACTGCGCTCCTCGGCGGTGCGTGCCTGTTCTATTTTTGTGGTGCAGTCACCGACAAAAATGCTCTCCTGCGCCTGACAACCGCAAAGAAAAATTATTGACACAAGGGCGAAAAGTCTGTAAAAAATGCTATACATGTTGTTTTTAAATTACAGGATTTCCCTAAAAAATGAAAGGAGCAAAATATGCTGTGTAGTATAATTTTGG
>CAZJIT010000071.1:0-3652 GCA_964546155.1 uncultured Candidatus Peribacteria bacterium | reverse complement strand
AAATAAAAAACCCGCCGAAATCGACGGGTTGTAAATTTTGATTTAGAGAGAAGAATTTTCAATCTTGATCGAAGGACCCATCGCAGTCGTGAGGTGAGCGGATTTGACATAGCCACCCTTCACACCGGCTGGCTTAGCGTCCATCACCGCAGCCACGATCACCTTCACATTTTCGAGAAGTTTCGCCTCACCGAAACTCACTTTACCGAAAAGCACGTGAATATTTCCGGCCTTGTCGTTACGAATTTCAACTTTACCTTTCTTGATTTCCTGAACCATCTTTGCCACGTCCGGACCAACCGTACCCGCTTTTGGATTTGGCATCAGACCCTTTTGTCCGAGGATTTTAGCAATTTTACCAATCGCCTTCATCGCTGCCGGCTCTGCCACCGCAACATCGAACTCCGTCCAACCCTCAGTGATTTTTTCAACTAATTTTTCTAGACCGGCCTCAACCGCACCTGCGCTCTTCGCTGCAGATACTTTGTCATCTTCACAAAAAGCCACCACACGCACTTCTTTACCCGTGCCGTTTGGCAAACCAACCGGAATGCGAATGTTTTGGTCAGCGTGACGTGGATCGATGTTGAGATTGAAATGAATCTCGCAAGACGCATCAAACTTGGTAATTGATGTTTCTGGGAGAAGCTTAACAGCCTCCTCGAGAGTTACAGGAGCTTTTGGAAGTTTATCGCTTACTGCACGATATTTTTTTCCGTGTTTCATAGAAATGTATTGCGAGGTCAAGCGAATGCGGACTAGGCACTCTCCCTCTGTGATAATGTGCCCACTATTTTAGCGAAAAAAATCTGCGTGTCAAGGAAAAGGTCAGCCTCCGACGAGACTGACCTAGTTTTTAGAAAAGAGCTTTTTCTTCCTCTTTTCTGGTATTTTCCAGTTCTTGCCTTTTTCTTTTCTCCTCGATCACTTTACCCAAACCACAATGATACCACACATCGGCAAGCCGACAATTACTGGCAGTACATTCTTTGTGATAAGGGCATTTTGTTCTATCCGCTTTCTCCACGATGCCTCTCCTTCATTCCAAAAAAACCGAAAATATGCCACCAAAATAATTTATCATTTAACTTTTGTCAACCTAATACCAGCCATTTTTTTGGCGTGCCATTTCCTTGAGCTTCTCGAGGAGCTCCATTTCCCCCTCGCTACTTTCGAAATCCTTGCTCACGGCTTCCTCCGGTAAATCAGTCAGAAATCGACTTGTGGGGTTGTTTTGTCCACCGTAAAAAAGTCGGCGTTTGGCACGAAGCAAAATCAGTCTTTGCTTGGCACGCGTAACTCCGACATAAAACAAGCGACGCTCCTCCTCCATCTGCTCGGGGTCAAAAAGTGCTCGACTGTGAGGTAAAATCCCCTCCTCCATTCCCACGATGAAAACAATCGGGAACTCGAGCCCCTTGGCGGAGTGGAGAGTCATGAGGGTCACGCTGTTTTCGTTAAAATTCGCACCGTCGAGGCTGGTAAAAAGCGCCGTATCCTCGAGAAAAGTGGCGAGGCTGAGTCCGCCCTCGAGGGCGTCGTATTTTTTCGCCACACCGAGAAGCTCTTGTATGTTTTCCCAGCGAGTTTCGCCCTCCTCTGTACCATCGAGCAAATACGCCCGATATGCCAGCTCGTCATTCACGAAATTGATCACACCGCTCACGGGCAAGCGCTCAGCAACTTCGCGCAACTCCGCCAACCTGTCCCGCAATTTTGCAAGAGAATTTTTCACGGAAGCAGTCAATCCGGAAATATTTTCGACGTAATCCAAAGTCTCCATGAGTGTAATCTGCTCGGAAAGTGCAAAATCCTGTAACTTCGCTAAGCTCACTGCGCCGATTTTGCGACTCGGCACATTTATGATTCGCATGAAACTCTCATCGTCCTGCGGATAACGCGCGAGGCGCAAATACGCCAGCATGTCTTTGATTTCTTTGCGGGAATAAAACTTCACCCCACCGACCAAACGATACGGAATGCCCGACTTGATGCAGGCCTCCTCGAGCGCACGACTCTGCGCCGAAAGCCGGTACAGCACGGCACAATCCCGATACTCGAATCCGTGCTCCTCGACCATCTCCAGAACTTTTTGCACGACATTTTGCGACTCACCCTGTTCGGTTTCATTCGTCTCGATAATTACTTTTTCTCCCGAATCATTTTCCGTCCAGAGATTTTTGTCCTCGCGTTTTTGGTTCTGAGAAATCACCGCATTGCCCACGTCGAGAATATTCTGAGTCGAACGGTAATTTTGCTCGAGGAGAATGACAGTCGCTTTGGGATAATCGTGCTTGAAGTTGAGCAAATTCTGATAATTCGCCCCGCGCCAAGAATAAATCGACTGATCACTATCGCCGATCACGCAGAGATTTTGGTATTTCTTGGCAAGCAAATTTGTGAGCTCGTACTGCGCGTGGTTCGTATCCTGATACTCGTCCACGGAAATATATTTGAAACGTTCTTGGTATTTTTCCAGCACCTCCGGATTTTCTTTAAGCACACGCACCGTCAGGTAAATCAGATCGTCAAAATCCAGAGCATTGCGTTGGTGCATGGTTTTCTCGTACTTGAGATACACCTCCGCCACGTTGCGCTGTTGCGCTGTGCGTGCCGTATCGGCAAAATCCATCGCACTGAGCAAATTACTTTTTGCCCAACTGATCTGGTTCAAAAATAAATTCGGGGTGTTTTTTTTCTGCGGGAAATTAAATTCTTTGAGAATTTTTTTCACGAGAGAAAGTTGATCCACATCATCATAAATCAGGAAGCTCGGATCAAGCCCGAGATGCTGAATCTCACGACGCAAAAACTGCACCCCAAACGAGTGGAAAGTGCCGACCACGGGCAAAGCCGAATTGAAATGTTTGCCCATCTTCACGCCCAATAATTTTTTCAGACGCTCACGCATCTCACCGGCGGCTTTGTTCGTGAAAGTCACCGCCAAAATATTTGTCGGAGCGACTTTGCATTCTTGGATCAGGTAGGCGATGCGATGCGTCAAAACGCGCGTCTTGCCACTCCCCGCCCCGGCGACCACCATCAAAGGCCCGTCGGTGCAAAGTACCGCCTCGGTTTGTTTGTTATTGAGCCCGTGGAGAAGTGGGTGAATGTCTGGCATATCGCCAGTCTAGCATTTCTGCCGGATTTATTCCACTGTAACTTGGGAACGATCTCCCAAAACCAAAATCCACGTCTGCCCCGACTCGAGCTGCCACTCCTCGAGCGTTTTTGGATCATAAAAAATCGTGCGACTGCCTGAATTTTCCTTACGCCACGCCCCCTCGATCACTCGCCCCCCGACAAACAAATCCGCACTGCCTTCCCCGAGATTATAAATCTCGATATGCCCCTTCTCATCTCCCAAACTTTCCCACGCAGCGTACTGCACGATCAAATTTCTCGGCGTGATTTCCTCGCCGTTCGGATAGTTGTTTTGCTTGCGAATGTAAAAATTATTCTCAGGATCGTAAGTAAAAATCACGTCGTACGACGCCTCAGTCGAGAAATTCACGGAAATCTGATTCGCCAAATCCGCCTCCTCGGAATAATCACACCCCGTCACCTCGCAAAATTCAAAAACATTAAAATCCAAAGCTGACCAATTTTCATTTTCGGCATTTTGCTCTGCCAGCTCGGCCACATCGAGAAA
>CAZJIT010000070.1:0-3658 GCA_964546155.1 uncultured Candidatus Peribacteria bacterium | reverse complement strand
ATCGGCGTTGGCACAGCTTCGTCTATCGGATTACGCAAGGGGGCTATTATTGATGTGGAGGAAGTTATCCAGTCTATTTCAGCTTCGCTCGAGGAGGCAGAGCGCATGTCCGGTGAGCCGGTGCACAGCGTTTTTGCCAGTGTGGGTGGGACTCATCTCGAGGTAATCAAATCTCAGGGTGTGGTTGCGGTTGGTGGTAATGAAATCACAGAAGCGGACGTGGAGCGTGTGCTCGACGCAGCACAGATGGTTTCCATGCCACAAAATCGTTGCGTACTAAAAATCATTCCTCGCAGTTTTACGGTTGATAATCAGACCGATATCAAATATCCGGTCGGTATGAGCGGGATTCGTCTTGAGGTAGATGCATTTATCATTGCCGGTCAGACTCCGACTATCAATAATTTTAAGAAATCTATCAACCAAGCCGGTGTGGACATCGACGATCTCGTGCCAGTGCCTTTGGCAGTGGCGGAGGCGGTCATCGACAAGCGCCAGAAGGAGCTCGGTGTGGTGGTGATCGATGTCGGAGCAGGGGGTACGAGTATGGTGGTTTACGAGGAAGGCATGCTCATGCACTCGGTGGTTTTGCCGGTGGGTGGTGAGAGCATCACCAATGACCTCGCAATCGGTTTACGCACCAGCGTGGACACAGCCGAGAAGCTCAAGATCGAGCACGGTTCTGTCGAGATGAAAGAAATGAGCAATCACGAAACAATTGACCTTTCTCTCCTTTCCAAGAATGACGACCAAAAAATCATGAAAAACCAAGTGGTGGAGATTGCACGTGCTCGTGCGGAGGAGATTTTTGACATGGTCAATGCTGAGCTTCGTGCGATTGATCGTGAGGGTAAGCTTCCTGCCGGAGCGGTGATCACCGGTGCCGGTGCCAAGCTCCCGGGTATGACCGAGCTCGCTCGTGAAACACTCAAGCTTCCGGTGCAGATCGGTTTCCCGATGGAGATCGACGGCATCGTGGACAAAATCGACGACCCAGCCTATGCGACTGCGATCGGACTTTTGGTTTGGGGATCACGTTTCGAGGGAGGGCGTTCATTCTCGATGGGCAATTTCAACATCAAGAAAACTATCGGCGGCATTACAGATTTTTTCAAAAACTTTCTACCAAAAAAGCAATAAACTTAACCAATTATCATGAGTGAACCATTGAAAAACATCTTTGGTAAGCAGACCAAAGGCAAAAAACAAACCAAGGAAATCAAACCAGAGCTTTCACCAGTGGCTAACGTAAAAGTTATCGGTGCCGGTGGAGGTGGTAGCAATGCCATTGCTCAGATGATTGCAAGTCATGTCGATGGTGTTGAGTTTGTTGCTGTAAACACAGACGCACAGGCTCTCTACAACAATCCTGCTGAAAATAAAATCAACATCGGTAAGGCAACCACTCGTGGTCTTGGTGCCGGTGGTAATCCTGAAGTAGGTCGCAAGTCAGCCGAGGAATCCTCAGAGGAAATTCGTTCTCAGCTCGAGGGTGCTGATATGGTTTTCATCACTTGTGGTTTGGGTGGAGGTACAGGTAGTGGTTCTGCTCCGGTTATTGCTGAGATTTCCAAGGAAATGGGAATTCTTACGGTGGCAGTCGTTACCAAGCCGTTCTCATTCGAGGGTTCTACTCGCATGCGTCAGGCAGAGGAGGCTTACAAACAACTTTCTGAAAATGTAGATACAATCATTACAATTCCGAATGATAAAATCCTCTCGCTCATTGACAAGAAAACCCCAATCTCAGAGGCATTCCGTGTTGTAGATGACGTCCTCAGACAAGGTATCCAAGGCATTTCCGATTTGGTGACAGTGAGCGGTTTGATCAACGTGGACTTCGCCGACGTGAAATCAATCATGACCAATGCCGGTACTGCGCTCATGGGTATCGGTTACGGCAGTGGCGAAAATCGTGCCGTCGAAGCAGCTCGTGCTGCGGTTGATTCTCCACTTCTCGAGCTTTCGATCGATGGTGCGAAGGGTTTGCTCTTCAACATCACCGGTGGTAACGATCTTTCAATGTTCGAGGTTGATGAGGCTGCGAAGATTATCACCGAGGCGGCAGATCCGGAGGCGAACATCATCTTTGGTGCAACAATTAATGACGACTTCACAGGTGAGATCAAGATCACTGTGATTGCGACCGGTTTCTCTCCAGAAACAAACAAGCACAAGGAAATGGCTCACACTCGTATGATCGGTAAGCCAACCCCAAAGAAAACTATCGAAAGCGAGCTCGAAACGCCAGCGTTCATGCGCAAGAAGCTCCGTTAAATTAAACTCAATCGTAAAACCCGTCGAGGAGATCGGCGGGTTTTTTAGTGAGTGAATTTATTTTCTTTTTAGCATCTCGATCAGATTCATCATCTGCAAACTTTCATTTTGCAAATTCGGATCACTGAGCATGTCCATGCGGTGCATACCATTTTGTCGTACGATTCCACTTAGTGGCCAGCGGTCATGATACGGCCGACGCACCTCACGATCGTAAGTAAACGGAATTTCAAATCTCTGGACGAGCGGTTCACCACCATCGAAATACGCCCGTGCCACCGTAAATTTTCCGGTGCGCTCAGCCTCAGGCACATGCGCTGTCTTTTTCATAAAAAAATCAATCCAATCCTCATCTGAAACATCATCCGGTAAAATTCCTCCCCAGCGCCGTGCCATCACCCCCGGCTCACCACCCAGCGCATCGATTTCCACACCCGCATCATCTCCCAGCGCCGGAATCCCCGTCGCCTCGTACGCAGTTTTCGCTTTCAGGATCGCATTTCCTTCCACAGTCGGTTCATTTTCTGGCGGGAAAATCACCACTCGCTCTAACTCATTCAAAAAAACCAAATCAAAAATATTTCCCAAACTTTCGGCATAAAGCCTTTTTTTCGAGGGGTTGCTACTGGCAATCAGAATTTTTTTCATCTTAAAATAAAGTTCCTTGGCTCGGTTCTTTGGGCTGAAAAATTCCCCGTGTCATCAGCTCCCGTGCGCAATAAAAAGTTGCCATGACATCGTTCATCGCATTGTGTGCACCGGCAAAATTTTTCTGAAACAAAAACTGATACAACTCCTCCAACCGTGGTGATTTGAAATTGCCATTCTTGCCGGGGAGCATGCAAATTTCCTTCGTTTCGGTCATGGTATCAAAAGTTTGTCCCGGCAAAAAAATTTTGTTTTTACCCACACGCTCGAGCTCACCCTCGATGATTTTTTGGTCAAAAGAAATATTGTGCGCCACCGCCACGTCCGCCTCGTGAAAAATCTCGAGCAATTTATCCGCCCACTCCTTGAAAGTCGGTTTGCCCACCACCATTTCATCAGAGATTTTGTGAATTTGTGTACATTCATACGGAATTGCAACTTCAGGTTTGAGGAGTTGATCCACCTGCCGAATTGGCTTGATCTTGCGGTTTTGCAGATCCACATCGACCGTCAGAGAAGCAAATTGGCAAATGTAAGGCTGTTGCTCGAGCGGGAGAGTCGGGGAGGGGAAGCCCGTCGTTTCAGTGTCAAAAACAATAATTTTCATAACGAGATTGTAGCATAAATTTTTCTGATTAGAATATTTTTTCGTGATCTGTCCAGCGCTTTTTGGTAACAAAAACAATTTGCCCATTGACGCCAAATTTTCTATGAGTAGATTTTAGTTAGATAA
>CAZJIT010000069.1:0-3695 GCA_964546155.1 uncultured Candidatus Peribacteria bacterium | reverse complement strand
GTTCACCTTGCAAGAAAATGGCAGTACGTGGACAATCGCAGAAGTGGAAAATATGCATCGCTAAAAAAACTAAACAAAAACCTCACCCGAAATTAATCAGGTGAGGTTTTTTAAGTTTGGTCATTTAGGCGGCATCGTGAGAACAAAAATTACCTTTGTGAGTGATGCCGATATCTGATTCTAAATCTTCAACGGCGTAAAGCGGCTGATCAAGTGTAACCTCGATCGAAGTACTGTCGAGCTGATCAGCAATCAGCTGATCAATTCGAACTTTAGACTGAGAATTGTCACAGTTTATCCAGCGACCGCTCGGGGCACCTTTGCCGTTGTGGCGATTGCGAAAAATGAAATGATTTTTTGCATAACTCCCCTGTTTCGCCTTGTCACGTTTGGCATTCGTGCGACGGTTGCGACGGCTGGTTTTTTCTGTGGTCTTCATCTCGTGTAATTCCATATCTCTCTCCTCAAAAATAAAAATGATCAAACTTAAACTAAATACATTATAATATAATTTATATTTTTGTCAATATAAAAGAAAACACGAAAAAGTTGCGGGATTTGAGGAGTGTATTATTCCATCAAAAAGTCCGCCTCGTCGATCTCGTCCTCGTCAATTCGCTCAAAAATATAATCCACCACCTCCTCGTACGGAATGATTTCTTGCTCGCCGGTTCGCATGTTGCGCACGATAGCGATGCCTTCATTCACCTCGATCTGACCGATGATCACCGCCCAAGGCGTACCAAATTTATCCGCATGTTTGAGCTGGGATTTCATAGAAGCCTGCCCGAGCGCACCGACCGACTGAATGCCCGCCTCACGCAAATCGCAAAGTAGTTTAAGACATTTTTTCTTGGCCTCACCACCGAGCTGTGCCACAAAAACCTCCAAATGATCCTTGACCGGCACGAGCGAATTGGCTTCACGCATGTGATCAATCACACGCTCCATGCCACACGCCCAACCCACTGCCGGAGTCGGCTTGCCACCCATGAGCTCGACCAAACCGTCGTAACGACCTCCCCCACCGATTGCATTTTGCGCACCCTCGTGTGCGTCCCAAAACTCAAAAACGGTGTGAGTGTAATAATCCAAACCACGCACGAGTTGCGGATTTTCGATGTATTTCACACCTAGCTCATCGAGAAATTCTTTAACTTCTTTGTAGTGAGTTTTGGATTCATCTGACAAATAATCCTCAAATTTAGGAGCGAGCTTCGCAAGAATCTGGCAGTCTTCTTCTTTGCAATCTAGCAGACGGAGTGGATTAGTCTGAAGACGCGCCTTGCAATCTTCACAAAGTGAATGCTCCTTGCCAATGTAATAACCCAAAAGTGCCTCACGATAAGCCTTGCGATCCTCCTCCGAGCCAATAGAATTAATCTGAAGTGCGAAACGCTCACGAATCTTGAGATCCTCGAGAATCTTGTGCGCCAAATAAATCACCTGCGCATCAATCGACGGATCTTGCTCGCCGATTGCCTCAATCCCAAACTGGTGAAACTGTCTAAATCTGCCTTTTTGTGGACGATCATAACGAAAGTGCGGCTCAATATAATAAAGCAACTGTGGCTGTGGAAGATTTTGCATATTGTGCTCGAGATAGGCACGCACCACACCCGCAGTCCCCTCCGGTTTGAGAGTCAAACTACGCCCCTTGCGATCCTCAAAAGTGTACATTTCTTTGTTTACGATGTCACTGCTGTCCCCCACTCCCCGTGCAAACAATTCCGTCGATTCAAAAATCGGTGTGCTGATGCGACGAAAACCCGCTTGGCGAAAACGATGACGTGCAACTTTTTTGATGTACGAATAATACTGGTGATCGTCCGGAAGAATATCAAAAGTACCACGTGGGGTTTGGAATTTGTCTGACATTTTTTATTTTTTTAAATTGCTCGAGCATTTTAGCATATTTTTACAAAAAAGAAAGAGAGATATTCACATTTTTTACACAAATGAGAGTTCATACTTGATTTAATTAAGTGAAAAATTAAAAATGAAACCATGCAAAACGAACTCAAAAATATTCCGCCACACTCTCTCGAGGCCGAGCAATCCGTCCTTGGAGCGATTTTGCTTGATCCTGAATCAATGATCAAAATTGCGGATTTTATTTCTCAAGAGGATTTTTATTTTGACAAACACGGGCAGATTTTTGAGGCGATGATGACTTTGTGGGATTCACGTTCTCCGATCGATCTGCTCACCCTCAGCAACAAACTCAAGGAAAATAAAACTTTTGAAATTGTGGGAGGAAATGATTATCTCATTGAGCTGACAAATGTAGTACCGACAGCTTCACATGTATTTCAATATGCTCAGATTGTTAAACAAAAATCTACTCTACGCAAACTTATTAATGTAGGTGAACGAGTACGTGGACTTGGGCATGATGAAACACGCGAGATTGGTGAGCTATTGGAAGAAGCTGAGAAATCTATCTTTGGAGTTTCGCAGGTAATGATGCGAGATAAATTCATTCATATTAAGGAAATTTTGCAGACAACTTATGAGAAACTCGCTCTGATCCAGGAATCTGAGGATAAATCTGCGCTGATGGGCGTACCGACCTATTATCGCAGTTTGGACAAAATCATTTTTGGATTACGACCGGGTGAGCTGATCATCGTGGCGGCTCGTCCGAGTATGGGTAAGACTTCTTTTGCGCTTTCTATTGCGCAGAATGTAAGTATGAAAAATAAATCTGTGGGTGTGTTTTCACTGGAGATGGGTAAGGAGCAGTTGGTGGAGAGATTATTCTGTGGAATGCTCGGGGTGGATAGTCGCAAACTCAATACGGGCGAACTAAGTGATGAAGATTTCAGTCGCATTGGTGGGGTGATGGATGAGTTGAGTAAGGCTAAGCTTTATATTGATGATAGCGCCGGTGGTAATCTTAATGAGCTCAAGTCTAAGGCTCGTAGATTGCAAATGGAACATGGTTTGGATTTAATTATTATCGACTATCTCCAGCTGATGAGCACGGGCAAGACGGCTTATGCCGGCAACCGTGTCCAAGAAATTTCCGAGATTTCACGTGCGCTCAAGGCGCTGGCACGTGAGCTGAATGTGCCGATCGTGGCACTTTCTCAGCTTTCTCGTGCAGTGGAGAGTCGCCCCGGCAAAATTCCGCAACTCGCGGATTTGCGTGAATCCGGCGCGATTGAGCAAGATGCCGATGTGGTCTTGATGATGTATCGTGAGGATTATTATGAGGAGGATACGGACCGTCGTGGAGTTACAGATATTTTCATTCGTAAGCATAGAAATGGACCGACTGGACGCGTGGAGATGATGTTTAAGGCTGAGCAAATGCGCTTTTATGACATTGACCATGGGCATGGGAATGCCCCAATGCCGACTGAGGAGAACTTCGGGCAGATCCAAGCTCCCGCTCCGAGTACGGAAAATTTGCCAAGTGAGATGGGATTTTAGTACAATAGGTGCGTTAATTAAAAAATAGAAATGGCTTCAGAACAAGAACTCCGCAAAGTGCGCCTGGAAAAAATCGAAAGATTACGCACGGAAGAAAATATAAACCCCTACCCTGCCAAGTACGAACGAACCCATATGTTAGCCGAAATTCCGAATTTGGAAGAAGGCACTCCTGTGCGTGTCGCCGGTCGTTTGGTGAGTTATCGCAACATGGGCAAGCTCGCTTTCGGGAAATTATTTGACGAGACGGGCAAACT
>CAZJIT010000068.1:0-3701 GCA_964546155.1 uncultured Candidatus Peribacteria bacterium | reverse complement strand
CCCAAAGCAAAAACACCGACAATTCTTTTAATGAGGTGCATCGCCTCCTCACGACTCGTCATCGGGTTATTCAGCGCAAATTGATTTTGTGTACTTTTGTGTTTAGCTTGATGTTTGCGTTTTTGCATTCTGTGAGCTCGACTGAGGCTTTTAATGCGAATAACGAGCTCTCGGTGGACGAAACTTACGCCGTACTCGCCTCAGGTGGGGAAAATGACGACCTGCTCAGTGTGACGGAGGGTGGGTTTTTTATGCGAGGGAATCTGGAAAATACCAATGATAACCGTGTCGGAGTGAACGGCGTGCTCAAGTACACCGTCCAGCCGGGTGATAGCGTGTCGATGATTGCCCAGAATTTCGGAATTGACAGTGACACGGTGCTGGCGGTGAACAGCCTCTCGAATGCGAATAGTTTGCGAATTGGGCAGGATTTGTTGATTTTGCCGGTGAGCGGACTCCTGCACAAAATCCAAACCACGGACACCATCGCCTCGATTGCCAAGAAATACGAAGTCGAGCCGGAGAAAATCGTGGAACAAAATAATCTCGTGATTGACGAGGCGCTGACTGCCGGACAGGAAATCATTATCCCGGGAGCAAAACGCAAAGTGATCCCGACGACTTACATCGCAAGTAGCTACTCGGGAAGTCGCAGTGTGGGTGCGATGCCGGACACGACCAACAACACCGGTAAATTACTTTGGCCGACCTCTGGGAAAATCACGCAATATTATCACAGTGGGCACTACGCCATCGACATCGGTAATCGCTCGATGCCAATGATCGTGGCGAGTCGTCGTGGGACGGTGATCACAGCGGCGACAGGGTGGAACGGTGGCTACGGAAATTATGTAATTATCGATCATGGAGATGGCATGCAGACTCTTTATGCGCATCAGGACTATCTCAGTGTGGCTGTGGGCGACACCGTCGAGGCGGGTGATGTGCTCGGTCGCATGGGAAATAGCGGACGTGTTTACGGAGCGACGGGTATTCACCTGCACTACGAGGTGCGTGTGAACGGTGTGAAGAAAAACCCTCTCGCTTACTTGTAGTCGCAGGTACCTCCTTGCCAAAAACCAAAAATGATAGTAGCGTGCCGGTGATGAAGAATATTTTTAGGTGGATTTGGCATCTACCACGCAACATCGCCATCGCTCTCATCACTCTTTGGCAGAGGACTTTTTCGCTGGATCACGGACCGCTAAGCAAAGGCTGCGGGAGTTTTTGCAGATTTACGCCGAGCTGCAGCGAGTACGGCAAAATCTGCTACCAAAAATACGGTTTCTGCAAAGGAACGGTGAAAACTGTGTGGCGTATTCTCCGGTGTAATCCCCTCTCCAAAGGCGGTATCGACCTCCCATGATGAAACAAACTATTTCACAAGCTCCGAAAATTTTGACAATGTTTGGCATACTTTTTGCCATGGTTTTTTGGGATTATTATTGTGATTATCGTGAGGAGGAAAAACTGCCGACTCCCCCGCCCGCCGAGGAAAAAACCACTCCTGAGCCTGCGTACGAATATTTGGAAAGTGGAGTGGCGAGTCACTACGGCTACGGCTGGGACGGTCGGACGACGGCTTCGGGCGAGGTTTTGGATTGTGAAAATTTGCAAGCGGCACACCTGACACTCGACTTCGGCACTTTGGTCAGGGTTAATTCTCGAGAAAATCCGGAAAAATCCGTCATCGTCAAAATCGTGGATCGAGGACCGCACGTCGAGGGGCGAGTGATCGACCTCACACCGGCTGCGTTTTTGGAATTGGCACCGCTGAGTCGTGGAGTTTTGGAGGTGGATTTGGCGGTTTTAGCCACGCCAAACGAGGAATAACATGTAACTCAAATATCCCCCGAAAAGAATCACGCCATCGAGTTTGCGGAGGCTTTTTCGCCAAAAAATCATGACACACATCACCACCGTAAAACCCATCATCACGAGATAATCGAGCATATTTATCGGAGTGAAATCGAGCGGGCGAATGACGCTGCTGACCCCGAGCACCAGTAAAATGTTGAAAATGTTGGAACCGATGATGTTGCCGATGGACATGCCGGCGTAACCCCTGCGCATCGCCACCCACGAGGTGATCAGCTCGGGCAGACTCGTCCCGACAGAAACAATCGTCAAACCCACGAGCGCCTCGCTCACCCCCATTCGCAAGGCGAGAAACGAAGCACTGCTCGTCACAAAATCACCACCGTAAATCAGCGCCAAAAGCCCCACCGGAAGAAGCAAAATCAACTGCCAGAGAACGAGATGCGACTTTTCCAGTTCTTCTGATTCGCCCTGCGGCACAAAAATCAAAAGTGCGAGAAACAAGCCAAATAATCCCAAAAGTACCCACCCCTCGGCGCTGGTCAGCTGATACCCCTGCCCGTGATCGGGAATGTTTTGGAGAATGAAAAAACCCAAAAACACCGCCGACCAAAACATTGCCAAAACTTCTTTCATCGGGCTTTTGGGGCGGAGTGGAAGCACATAAAAAAGCGAAACACTCCCGATGATCAGCCCGATGTTGGCGATGTTCGAACCGAGAACATTTCCGATGGTGATGCCACCCTGATCTCGCATTGACGCAAAAATATTGACCGTCAGCTCAGGCAGACTCGTCCCGAACGCCAGCACCGTCAGCCCGATGATAAACGAGGAAATGCCGAATTTTTGTGCCAAACCAGAACCGCTCGTGATGAGCCAGTTGCCACCCTGCACGAGGAGAAAAAATCCGAGAATGAGATAAAAAATCGCAAGCAAAATATCCATGCGAAGATTTTACGCCGGTCTTTCATTTTTGTAAAATTGCGCAAGAAAAAAGCCTCGCATGATACGAGGCTATGATTGTTGCGATACTTTTTCGCATTACAACAAGCGTTGTTTTTCTGAGACTGAGTCTCAGTGATTGCCAGCTCTGAGTCTGGCTACTAGACGGGTTTCGGCCATGAATGCCGAGCAAATCCCTATGTAAGTTGGTTTGACGATTTTACTCACACAAAGAGTAAATTTGATACAAAATAAATTTGATGTATGTCGATATTTCATTTCACAATCAAGACTTCTACGGACCGTCTCTAATCAAGTCATTCTCCTTCCCAAAGTTCACTCCTGATCAGTCGGCAAACTGCCGAAACGCCTTCCTTTCTTTCTTTCTAAAAGTCAATAATTGCAACACCCGACGTCACCCAGTGTGACACCGAAACACTTACATTTTTTGTCAAATATCTTTATTGGACAATGACCATTATATATTTATTTCAGGGTTTGTCAAGGAGAAAATAAGAAAAAAGTAAAAATGCCAAACAGGGCTAGAAAAAAAGGTCTTGACACCCCGTGGGGGTATCCGCTAAAATTTTTTCAGAGATAAATATCAACCATGTCTGAACAAAAAAACAAAATTATCAAGCGACTCCGAATCCTCCGTGGGCAGATCGAGGCGATCGAGAAAATGCTCGAACAAGAAACCGAATGTGAAAAAATGCTAACGCAAATCAAGGCGGTGCGGAGCGGATTGCTCTCGTGCACTCGTGAAATTATCCAAAATAAATACTGCACCTGTCGGGGCGAGGGGCAGGTTTGCACGCAGGACGTGGAAAAAATTATGGATCTTTTGGCTCGTTATTAATTAATTTTATTTTTATGACGCAGATTTTTACAGACGCAAATTTTGCGCAGGAGGTCATCGAGGCCTCCGAAAACAAACCGGT
>CAZJIT010000067.1:0-3868 GCA_964546155.1 uncultured Candidatus Peribacteria bacterium | reverse complement strand
AACCTTTATCTTTAAGTATATCTAAAAAAACACCTTCACCACTACTTGGCTCAAGAATAGATGAATCACTTTTTAAATCAGCTAAAAAAACCATAAAATTTGCTATAATTTCAGGTGTCATATATTGTCCATACTTGTTTTTTGAAGAACTCATTTTTTTAAAGAAGTTAATTCATCTAAGCCAACATCAAGACCTTTAGCGATCTTACTAATACTATCTAAAGTAGGATTTTTTATTACATCACTCTCAATTTTAGAAAGGGTTGTATACGGAATATCTGCCTTTTTTGCCAAAGCATCTTGAGTAAGACCCTTTTTATTTCGCCAAGCTTTAATCTTTTGCCCAATAGTTTTTTCCTCCATAAAATGAAAGTATTAGTATGTTGTTTATAGTGTACCAGTTGAAAGTATAATTTCAATATAAATAAAAGTTCGAACCACTAACCAAATGGTCAAAAACCACTTCAAATAGACATTTTTTATTCACGAAACCTACTCAAATAGCCAAAAGGGTCGGATATTTTAAAAAAAGATCGAACCCGAAATTCACACTAAAAAAGCCTAATCGCATAGAATAGACGTTTAATAGGTATCAATGGTGGAGATGGCGGGAGTCGAACCCGCGTCCAAACAGGCCAGCAAAAACTTCTACATGTTTAGTTGGCTTCTTTTATTCGGCAAGTGAGATTAGAAACCAACAAGAAACTCACAAACCTAGTCCAAATTAATTAGCAAAGGCGGACAATCTAAGCTAAATGTCTGTAAAAATTTAAACCAAATCTCGCTCACAGACTAGCAGAGAAGTGGTGCGAGCCGAAAATTGTCAGCTCTGATTTACGCAAACACGCAAACAGGTGCAAAAGCAGCCTGTACACGAGATGCGAGAGAACGATGTGTTCTAGCATTTTTGTTGCACCATAGGATCTAACGGCGCATGGTGCCAAACCGTACATGCGATTTTTGACTAGACGAATCTGTTTGTCAAAACCAAGTCATCCCCATATTTTCAAAGAATGAATTTATTATAATCAGAAATTAGTTTTTGTAAAGAGGCGACACCAAAATAACTCGCCTTCGGCAGAATGGAGTCGCCTCAAAAACCTATTTCTTCGCTTTCTGAGCCAAGGGAACTCTCTTTGCCAATTGTTTCAGCGCGTCATTGATACTCTCGACCCAGTGCACCCCGAGCTTAGACATATCGATCTTGAGCTTATTGGTCACGACTTGCCAGTCCGGATAAACCGAAATCAGATTGAAAATATTTACCGGCTTGACCTTCTTGCCCATGGTAAGCGAAAGTTCACGTTTGCCCTGTCCGAGATTAGTCGAACGAATATTTGTAATCCCGGCACGTCGTGCGTTAATTTTTAATTCAAGAACCCTAAATAAATTTTTTACCTCCTCGGGTAAGTGCCCATATTCCTCCTCGAGATGCAAACGCAACTCTTCGAGCGAGTCCATCGTATCCGCAGAGGAAAGCCGTTGGTATGCGTTAATCTTATCGCGACTATCCTCGATATAACTATCCGGAATATATCCCGAAATCGGCAACTCCACTGAAACTTCCTCCTCGGGAGCATAATCCTGCTTGGTTTGTTTACCGGATTTGAGCTCCTCGACAGCCTGGCGCAGTAAACGCACAAAATGCGTCACACCCACGACATTGATTGCACCGTGCTGATTTACGCCAAGGATATCACCTGCACCACGAATCTCGAGATCACGCATCGCAATCTGAAAACCCGAACCAAGCTCCGCCGCCTCCACAATCGCGCGCAAGCGCTTCTTGGACTCAAGAGTCAATCTCTGTGCTTGATAAAGCATATAAGCATACGCCTGTGTCTTACTACGACCTACACGCCCACGCAACTGATACAGCTGGCTCAAGCCAAACTGGTCAGCATTATTCACAATCAGCGTGTTGGCATTAGACAAATCAATTCCGTTTTCGATAATGGTCGAGGATACCAAGATATTAAATTCGCCATTCTTAAAGGCCATGATACGCTTTTCGAGTTCTTGCGAGCTCAACTTACCATGCCCGACCACAACGCGCGCCTGAGGGACAAGGGTGCGGATTTTATCCGCCATGGACTCGATAGTCTGCACGCGATTATGCAAAAAATAAACCTGACCCCCTCGCGCCAACTCAGTCTCAATCACTTGCTTGATCAAAGTCTCGGAATAACGACGTACCTCGGTAATCACGGGCAGACGCCCTGGTGGAGGAGTTGTAAT
This sequence comes from uncultured Candidatus Peribacteria bacterium, assembly GCA_964546155.1. Lineage (GTDB taxonomy): Bacteria > Patescibacteriota > Gracilibacteria > CAZJIT01 > CAZJIT01 > CAZJIT01. The sequence goes on along the minus strand of CAZJIT010000067.1, from coordinate 1,630 downwards.
CGTAGAAATATCCCGAATCCCATTCAGCGCCATATTAAGCGTACGCGGAATCGGTGTCGCGGTCAGAGTCAGTACATCTACCTCGGCCCGTAGTTTTTTCAGAGCTTCTTTTTGTTTCACTCCAAATCTCTGCTCCTCATCAATCATAATCAAGCCAAGATTCTTAAACTTCACATCACTCTGAATCAAGCGATGTGTCCCGATAATAATATCAATCTTACCCTCCTCAAGATCCTTGAGAATCTGCTTCTGCTCAGCCGGAGAACGGAAACGCGAAAGCATCTCGATCTTCACCGGGAAATCCTGCATGCGTTCCCGGAAACTCTTGAAATGCTGATCCGCCAAAATGGTAATCGGAGAAATAAAGGCGACCTGTTTTCCACTTTGTACAGCCTTAAACGCCGCACGCATCGCCACCTCGGTCTTCCCGAATCCCACATCTCCACAGACCAATCTGTCCATCTGTTTTTCATTTTCCATATCGCGTTTCACATCCTGAAGTGCGCGCATTTGCCCCGGAGTTTCTTCATATGGAAATGTCTTCTCGAATTTCTCCTGCTCCGGCGTATCATTGATAAACTTGTGCCCCCGCGCACTCTCACGCTTGGCATACAGCTCAAGTAATTCCTGCGCAATCGCTTCAGTTTCCTTGTGAACTTTACCAGTCACAGTCTTCCATTCCGTACTACCCAAGCGAGTTAAATGCGGCGGTCTATCTTCTTGCCCGATATATTTATTCGTCTTCTCCGCCTGGTCAATCGGCACGTAGAGCTTATCCCCCTGAGCATACCCGAGTTTAATATATTCACGCGTAATATCGTCCACAGTCTTGCGCTCAGTTCCAAGAAAAACCCCGATTCCATTATCAATATGCACCACATAATCACCCACCTTGAGCTTAGTTAGGAAGTCGAGGAAAACTTTTTGTTGTTCACCGGTAATCGAACGTTTTTTGATTTGGACAATTTCCTTATCGGTCAAAAGCTCAATCTTCTCAGTCGAGTTTTGGAAAGAGTGGGGGATCACCGCAACACTGTTCGCATCAACCAGATGAATCTGCTCAGTCTTCTCCTCACCCTTGGAATACAAAATATTATCTTCCTTGAGAATTCCCTCGATATCATCAACATGCTTGGTAAAAATCACACAATCCCACCCCGCCATTTTTTTCTCACGGATATCATTCGCCAGGTCAAAGAAATTATGAAAACGCAAAAGTGATAAATATCTCAAATGGAAAAAATCCGGATCATTATCGTCTGGAAAAGCGGTAATAATCACCCTTTGTTTTGTTTTGGTTTTACCCAAAATCTCCACACAAAAATCAGTGTCCTCGTCCTCGATATCCAGCTCGTCCTCCACAAAAATAGTGTCACTCGGCACATGCTCGGCAATATCCCCACTCGGAAAAACAAAATTCATCGGCCAAATCGCAAACCTTTCAATTTTACCTGAGATTTTTTTATTAGCCTGATCATAAAAATAAACCTCCTCCACCTCCTCACCCAAAAATTCGATTTTGATCGGCTGAGTGGTGTTCGGCGGAAAAATCGTCAGCACACCACCTTCTTGATGATACGTTCCTTTTTCGAGCGTTTGATCATGACAAATTTTATAACCATTTTTGATT
>CAZJIT010000066.1:0-3880 GCA_964546155.1 uncultured Candidatus Peribacteria bacterium | reverse complement strand
TTTGGATATCGGCTACTGCACTGTCGAATCAGCCCAAAAAACCGCTCAAAATATTTTTAAATCACTGCGCCAAAATAAATTCATCAATCACTCGCAACCCTCGTCCGCATTGAAATTGGCGCAAATTTATGGTAAAATGTTGAGAAATTAAACAAAAACAAAATGCCAAAATATCGCAAACTGAAAATCGGCGTGATGGGAAGCGCCTCCGGACCAACCCTCGAAAATCCTGAAACGCTCAAAAAATGCCAAGAGGTCGGACGAGAAATCGCACGTCACAACTGCATTTTGATCAACGGCGCTTGTCCGGGTTTGCCCTACGAAGCCGCCAAGGGAGCCAAGGAAGAATGTGGTTTCGTGCTCGGTGTTAGCCCGGCTTTTTCGGAGCAGGAGCACACTCAGGAGTACAAATCCCCGAATGAAAATATGGACTTCATTCTTTTCTCGGGCATGGGATTTATGGAGCGTGATATTATCAACATTCGTGCCAGTGATGCGATCGTCACTCTCGGAGGTGGTATCGGCACGGTCAATGAATTTACAGTGGCGTACGAGGAGGGCAAGGTGGTCGGCGTACTCACCGAATCAGGCGGATTCTCGGATCATTTCAAGCAAATGATTCTCGATTGTGATCGTGAACTCGAACCAAATATTATTTTCGAATCCGACCCAAAAAAGCTCGTCGAAAAAGTACTCGAAGCGGTAGAAAAACATGCTCACCCCGTCCACGAAGACGGTCGTGTCAAAGATGTGAAGTTTGGAAGTCGCCGTGGATAAATAAACCAAAAAATCAAATCACCTCAGTCGCAAACTGGGGTTTTTTATTTCCCAAACCAGTTCCACGCACTGCGCACAATCTCCTCCAAACTGTACTCTGGCTGCCATTTTAACTCCTCTTTGGCTTTGGCGGAGGAAGCAACCAAGCTCGGCGGATCCCCCGCTCTTTTTTCCTCCTCATTAATCTGAAAATCAATCCCGCTCACCCAGCGACACACCTCGATAATTTCCTTCACAGAAAATCCGTAACCACTACCGAGATTAAAAATATGACCACCTTTTTTATCCTCCAAATATTTCAAAGCACGCAAATGTCCATTCGCAATGTCGAGCACATGCACGTAATCTCGCACACACGTCCCGTCCGGCGTCGGATAGTCCGTCCCAAAAATAGAAACATTTTTTCCGGCCTTCGCATGCTCGAGCACGAGCGGAACAAGATGAGTTTCGTGTTCACGCATCTCACCCAACTCCCCGTCCAGACTCGCTCCCGCCACATTAAAATATCGCAAAGCCACAAAATCCAGCTTGTTTTTCTCCGCACGTTTTTGCATTTCTCGCTCCATTTTTAGCTTAGTTTCTCCGTAAGGATTGATCGGATTGGTCGGCGTATCCTCGGTAATCGGCATCTCGTCTGGCTCACCATAAACCGCCGCCGTAGAAGAAAATATCAATTTTTTCACTTTATTTTTTTGCATGGCATCGAGCAAATTCAATGTGCCCTTCACATTGTTTTCATGATACAAATCCGGCTTTTCGACACTCTCACCCACGGACGAAAGTGCCGCAAAATGCATCACCGCATCTACTTGATTCTCCGCAAAAAATTTATTCACAGCCTCCGCATCACACAAATCCACCTCAAAAAAATCAGCCTCTGGAATAATTAATTCTCGATTACCGGTTGATAAATTATCCAAAATCAGCACGTGATAACCCGCATCCGAAAGCATGCGTGCCGTGTGACTGCCGATATACCCCGCTCCCCCTGTGACCAATATGTTTTTCATAAAATTTGTTTTGGTATAGAATGTATGTGAATTGTAACACAACTATGAAAAAAATTCTGATAATTTCTTCACGATACGGTGGCGGACATCGCTCAGCTGCCGAGGCCATCGGCTACGGACTCAAAGAATGGCACGATGACTGCGAGGTTGAATATTTGGATTTTGGTGATATCATCGGCGAATACCTAAACAAATTCTGCACCAAAAGTTACGACTTTTCGATAAAACACACACCGTTCACTCATCGCATCTTGGCAGCTGTCACGGATTCGGAGCGGTTTTTGCGTCATGCGAATTTTCTAAGTTCGCCGATACTCAAAAGTAAATTAAAAAAACATCTCGACAGAATAAAACCCGACATCGTGGTCAATACCTTCCCTGCCGCCAACCACACCATCGAAAAATTCAAGAACAAATACAATTTTAAATTCATCACCGTCATCACAGATTTGCTCTCCGTCCACCGCTACTGGCTCAGCCCCGGCACGGACAAATACCTCATCGCCATTCCCGAAATGCTCCCTCGTCTAGCCAGTTTAGGGCTTACAGAAGACAAAATTGAAATTACGGGATTTGTAGTGCGTCCGGATTTTTTCATCGAAAAAAACACCCACGAGCTCAAGCAAAAACTAAATATCAGTGAAAATAAATTTGTGATTACGTACCTCATCGGTAGCTCACCGGAAAAATTCACCATGGAAATGATCACACAAATTAATGCTTTGGAGGACACGGAGCTGGTCGTGATTTGCGGAAAAAATAAAAAATATGAAGACAAACTCAATGAATTAAATCTGAAAAATGTAAAAGTGGTTGGATTTACGAAGCACATGGACGAGTACCTGAGGGTGTGCGACGTGGCCATCGGCAAAGCCGGCCCAGGGTTCGTCATGGAGGTCGCCACCATCGGCAAACCACTCATCATGACCAGCTACATCGCCCCACAGGAGCAGGGAAATGTCGAACTTGTCCTCACGAAAAAATGGGGTTATTTCGCTCCGGGAGCTAATCTAGTCCTAGAAAAAATCCAAAAAATAAAATCCATGGATTCGGAAAAATATGCGGAAATTTGCCAAAACGCCCTCTCCACGAACCTCAAAAATTCCACTCGAAACATTGTGAACTTCATCGCAAATTATTAGCCCCGTGCCAAAACCAAACCGTAAACTTTTTTTGCACCGGCTTTTTTGAGTGCTCGTGCGCAATCCTCCAGTGTCGCCCCCGTCGAACAAACATCGTCCACAATCACAAAAATCTCCTCCCGCCCCGACAAATCCTCCTCACACAAAAACACATTTTTCAAATTATTCAAACGTGCCTCACGAGAAGCCACCTTCACCTGTGGAATCGTATTTTTCGTACGAATCAAAATATTTTGAATCAGATTTTTGTCCTGCACAGAATCCAAAAGTACCTCCGCCTGATTAAAACCCCGCACCCATTTCCTCCGCCAATGCAGCGGCACCGGCACAAAAACCACCTTCCCCACGTGCTCCTGATTCAGCCTCCTGACAAGCAAATTCCCCAAAATTTTCAGAGTTTGCTTGTAACCCACATACTTCGATTTTGTGATTGTCTGATTCAGATTTGGGTTTTGGCTGTAACTCGCCCACACAATCAGCCCGTCGAGATTTGTCCTGTTTTTGCAACTCGGACAGGTCGCCCCGTGGAGCGATTTTTGCTTACAAACTGGACAAACTTGCACACGCAGGGGTATGATTTCATTAGCGCATTTTTTGCAAATGAGATGACCCTCCTCACCACAAATCACGCACTTGGGAGGAAAAAACGTGTCCAAAAATGATTGATATAATTTTCTCAGCATAACTTTATTTTAATACATTGAGCGCAAAAAAAGAAATTCTCGGCATCGACTGCTCACGCTATCCGACTAGTAATTTGGTAACGGGGGTGGAGCTCTACACCAAAAAAATAATCGACGGAATTTTGAATGCTGATTTGCCTTTTGAGATTCGCCTTTACACGAGAGAAAAACTCCCCCTTCGGCACCCGCAAACAATTATTAAACTCAAAAAATACTGGACGCTGATCGGACTCAGTCGTGAGCTCAAAAATAACCCCGTGGACAGACT
>CAZJIT010000065.1:0-3883 GCA_964546155.1 uncultured Candidatus Peribacteria bacterium | reverse complement strand
GATCTGCTGCCGGTCCATCTGCCGAGCTCAGATACCCCGGATATTTCTCAAAAAAATCCGACTTACCACTCGCATATGATTTCCAAATTCCCTCACGCATATGTGCTGTATCATGCATTGGGATCAGCTTAATGTGCGCATGGTCAATACCCGTTCCCTCCATCACCAAACCAACTCGACCCACATCTTCCATCACCTCCATCAGTATTTTGGATACCTTCTTACTTGCGAGAATCAACCTCTGCAAAACATCATCAGGCAAAGCCAAAACATCGCTTCCATAGTGCTTTTTCGGAATTACTACAGCAAAGCCTTTCACACTTGGGAAAATAGAAAGAAAAGCCATAAACTCCTCATCTTCCCAAAAAACCCCAGGTGCCTCGATGCGTCCCGCCGCAATTTCACAAAAAATACATTTATTCTCCATTTATCTCAGTTAAAAATTTTTCCAAATCAAATTCCTCCAAATTATCAAATAGCCAATCCGGCTCAAACTTCTCCAATTCTTCCAAAGTCTGTGTGCCAGTTGCCACTGCGAGCACTTTCACTCCCGCATTTTTCCCAGCCTTAATTCCCACCGAGCTGTCCTCCACATGCACCAATTCCTCCTTCTCAATACCCAATTCCTCCGCAACCTTCCAAATCATTTCCGGTGCAGGCTTCTTGGTTGGGGTATCATCATCACCCACAATTACTTCAAAAAATTCCGCTAATTCACTATTCCGCAAAATACTCACCAAATTCCCATGCGTATTATTTGAGCACAGTGCCAAGCGCAAACCAAGCTCCTTCATCTTGATCAGATTCTCCTTCACCCCCTTGAGGATCGGCAAACTCATCTCACTCTTTTTCTTCAGTATCAAATCCGCCACCTCACTTGCTCGCTCATCGCTAATTTCCTTTTCCAGATCCCGCCCGATTCGCTTGATCATCTCCCGTACGCCATTATTAAAGTAATAAACAATCATTTCCAGACTCACATTCCAATCCAATTCCTCCTTTAGTTTGCGCTGAACCAACTCCACCAAAACACTTTTAGAATTTGTAATTGTCCCGTCTAGATCCCAAGAAAAAGCTTTGATTGTCATTATTTTTTTAGATTTTTTACATAACTATAAGCCTGATTACTCGCATGTACACCCATCGCCGCAGCAGTAATAGCCTGCTTAAACGGCTCTGCAACCGCATCTCCCGCCGCATAAATCCCCGGCACATTCGTTGCACCATGGCGATCTACCACAATCTCACCGATAGGCGAGAGCTCCACCCCCAAATCCTTCACCAAACCATTTCTCGGCACATATCCAATCTCAATAAACACACCATCAGTCTTCAATTCCGCGCCAGTGTCCAGCTTCGCCCCTGTCACACCCGTTTCATCTCCAATTATCTCCGTCACATTTGCCTCTGTTATTACCTCAATTTTCGGATTTTCCTCAACACGCTTACGATTAATCTCCTCCGCACGGATTTTCTTCCCACGATAAACAATCGTTACCTTATTCGCAATTTCCGCAAGATAAAGTGCTTGATTCGCCGCACTGTCACTTCCACCCACCACGATCACATCTCTCCCCGCAAAAAACATACCATCACATGTCGCACAATAACTTACTCCTTTCCCAAAAAATTCATTCTCACCCTTCACCCCAAGTCGGCGGTGCGCCGAACCCGTTGCCACCAAAACCGTCGGACTCTCGTATTCAGTTCCGTCATCACACACCGTCTTATAATTCAAGATTTCTCCATCTATTTTTTCAATTCTCTCAACTTTTTTCTGTACCATCGGCACCTTGAGATATTCGCAATGCTTACGGAAATTCTCACCCAACTCCGCTCCCGGAATTGCCGAAAAACCTGGATAATTCTCCACCATATGAGTTGTCGCAATCAACCCCCCAAATTCGGGAGAAATCAAAACAACCTTCATACCAAAACGCACAGCATAAACCGCCGCACTCATTCCCGCCATACCCCCACCGATAATCACGAAATCAACTTTTTCCATAAAACTATAATTAACTTGCCCACACATCTTAGCGGACAGCGAAATAAAATCCAAATCTTTACTCTTGCGGCTGCTCACCCAATATGACCTTAACTTCCTTTTCCTCGTTCATGCGAGATATTTTCAATCTCAATTCATCGCCGACATCGTGTCCTGACACCACATCTCGCAGGTCATTTTCCTTCGTTAGTTTTTCGCCATTTATCTCCAGAATAATATCGCCCACCACAAGTCCAGCCTTGTCGGCAGGGGAATCCTTCACCACCGCCGGCAGATTATTCTGCTGATCCTCGATCAGTCTTGCCCCCTGAGTTACTTTCAGATTGAAATCCTCTGCAAGCTCAGCCGTGAGCATCTGATAACGCACACCCATGTACGGCCGTACGATTTTTCCATTTTTGAGGACGCTGTCGATCACACTTTTCGCCTCATCAATCGCAATCACAAAACCAATTCCCTCACTATTTCCTGCGATTGCCGTGTTAATTCCCACAACCTGTCCCGCCAAATTCACGAGTGGACCTCCCGAATTTCCGGGGTTGATCGCCGTATCCGTTTGAATCAAATTACTGATTTTTTCTGCACCGGTCATATTGTCACTCGCCACGATATCTCGTCCAAATGCCGAAACAATTCCGCTTGTGACCGTATTTTCGAACTCCGCCAAAGCATATCCCACCGCAAAAACCCTCTGCCCAATTTTCAAATCACTCGAATCCCCAAACTCCACCACGGGCAGGTTTTTCGGCTTTTCCTCATTCTCATTCATCATCTGCAAAAACGCCACGTCCAAAACAGTATCCCTCGCAATCACCTTACTTTTGTACTCCTCGCCATCGCTCATCACCACAGTGTATTCGATTCCTTCGCCAGCCACAACATGTTTATTTGTCATCACCACGCCGTCCTCCGTCACCAAAAAACCGCTTCCACCCCCGATATTTTGTTTCTCAAAAACAGGATTTCCTTCCTCATCGACTTCCGGCACATTGAAATAAAAATTACCAAACGGACTTCCAAACGGATTTGCGCTCTGCTGGCGATAAACCGGCATGTCCTTCGTCGCCACGATCGAAACCACCGCCGGAGAAACTTTTTCCACCGCACCTATCAGCGCTGACTCCTCGATGTAGGTTTTTTCCTCGACCTCATGCACGATCTCTCTGCTCACTTCGCCTCCCGAGTACAGGCATCTCCCCGTCAAATCCATGCAAAAATGATTTGCTAAAAGTGCTCCCACAAATCCAAAAATCAGCATCAACACCGTCATTCCGGAAATAAAAAACGGAGAGTAATTTTTCTTGCTCATATTTTTTCGGTTAAATACTAATTTCACATCGCCATTTTAAAAAAAATCACAGAAAAAATCCAGCAGAAAAAGGAGCAGGTTAAACCTGCTCCTTCGCACGAGATTGTTCCTTTTTCTTTGCCAACATCACATAATTTTCTAATTTAGCCACTCTGAGTAAATATTCGGGGGCATTGGTAATTTCCATTAGGGGATATTTATGTGGCTTAGTTTTTCTTATGGCATTTTCTATCATCTGACTGTTTTCGGCTACGTAGTGCCACATTCTTAGTGTTTGCATCACCCAGCACTTGCACCTCCCTTCATAATTTCTGTAATAGACATTTCGGAGATACCCAGCCTTACTGATCTCTCGATAATAATTATTCGAGGAATCGAAATATTTTTTCCAGGCTCCTCCTATCCAATCCTCCAAACAGAAACCAAAATACTTCTCAATCAAATTTCTTAGGTTTTCCGGCACGGTTTCATAAATTTGAACAATTGCCAAACCGTAACTTAACTCCGAAACCCAAATTCCCGCACAGCTGTCGCCGTCCAAAGCGGATTCTATCAGATTTTTTACA
>CAZJIT010000064.1:0-4060 GCA_964546155.1 uncultured Candidatus Peribacteria bacterium | reverse complement strand
TGGGCAAAATCAATGGCATTCCCCTCCACGGCGATCACCTCGTCGATCGCTGACTCGGGCACAAAAAGCATGTTGGAAGGGTGGAGAGAGAGGAGTGTCCCCTGCGCAATACGGCTGATTGTAGTGAGGTTGTCATTGGAAACGAGAACTATGCTCTTGCGAGAAAAATCCACGCTGTCGGGATAAAGTCGCTGGAATGAATTGAGGGCGTTGAGAGTGGAGAGTGGGTCTGACCAAATAAATAAAATTTCGGATTCACGGGTGTTGATGATGTTTTCTTGGAGTTTGGAAACAATCTCGGCTGTGGAATCCAAGCGAGTGCTGTCCTCGACGGAAATGTGATTGAAATAAAAATGATTTTCTCTCGCTCGTGCAAAAATCTTGTCCAAATGAGAGGTGTTGGTGGTTTCGTCGGTGATCAGGGTTGCTGTCGCACTGTAAGCGTAAATTGTTTTTTGGGTGGTGGATTCGAGAAGGTACTGCTGACGAACTCCCTGCTCATCGAGCTCCTCGACCGTCTGATAAACCTTGAGCTGGAGGTCGTAGTGCCCCGGCTGGGTGTAAACGTACTGAAAACTCTTGGCGGTCGAAGTGTAGCCGTCGCCCATTTGCCACTCGTAGCGCAGTGGGTAGTCGGTGTTGTAATTCACTGAAGAAGTGCCGTCGATGTAAATCGGCTGACCGGCCTTGAAACTTTGGCGGACATCGATCTTGGCCTCGGGTGAGCTGATGTCGGAGGGTGTTTCTTGGGCGAATGCGGTGTGCGCAAAAGCCAAAAAACTAATCGTAAATAGGGCAAATATTTTTTTCATTGGAAGAGTCTTAAGTTGCTCAAATATTAGCAAAATGGGCTAAAAAAGTCTAGCCAGAAATAAAAAAATGGGGGAATAAATCCCCCGTGGTATTACCTGCCTTGGATTCTTGCGAGTCTGAATACGAACTCCAGACCCTTGCCGCAATTTTCAATTTTACTTGGCTTGTTTTGCTCCTGAGGAGTTTCTGCTTTGGTTAAGCAGGCGGCCTGAGGAGCTTCTGTTTTTTTACTTTCACCTGCAAAGGCGAAGGCAACCGCAGAAATCCCGCAAACCAAGACAATCACAAATAAAATCTTTTTCATAACCTCTCCTTTCAGATAATGACCCCCTTGAAATATCAAGATTATATTTTACTTGTTTTTGAGTTTTTGTCAAGGGAAGGAGGTGTAAAATAAAAAAGGGAGCCGAAGCTCCCCTTTTATTTATTTACAATCAAGTCCTTTCTACAAAACCTTCTTCTTCTCTGTCGAATATTTTGGTTTGGGTATTTTGCCCATCTGAATTCATGATGGCGCAATCTCCTCCACCACAAAGCAGCTGCTCGACAATACTCAAGCTTCTTTCCACTCGTCCTTTGCAGTCGTTTTGACCGGAAGGAACCCAAGTGCCTTGAGCATCTGCGACTCCCAAATCAGCACAACGGCAACAGGCCACGTAAGCTTCTTCGTATTTCACCGGATTTGGTGTTTTTTCTTCGCACTCATGGAGCAGGATAATAGGATCTCCAATCTCGATGTAGCGACCACACCATGCGCAATAAATTGTCATCTTGTCTAAGCACTCGTGGCAATACAAAAGCTCGTCGCCGTTAAATTCAAGAATGGAATTGCTGAGTTTGCCGATACTGCATGCTTCATGTCCGCAAATTTTGGCTTTACCTTTCTTGGCAAAAAATCTCCGAATGGAATACTCAATCTCTCTCAAAATTTTATTACGAAAAAACATAATCTCTCTCCTCAACGAAATGTAAATAAACAAAACAACTAATGAAAATTAGTTGCTTAGTTTAGTTTTTTATTTTGTGGCTGTCAAATTATTCTTCGTCGGGGAAATCTGCGTTGCAGAAAACCTGATCTACGTCGTCCAGCTCCTCGAGCATTTCGAGCAGGTTTTGGACTTTTTTGGCGTTGGTGCCGACATCTACCGTGGTGCTCGGGATTTGAGTTAGTTCGCAATTTTCGATGGTGAGGCCTGCATTTTTGATGGCTTCTTCTGTTGATTTGAAATCCTCGACGCTGGTGATAATTTCCATTTTTCCGTCTTCAATCTCAACGTCCTCTGCGCCGGATTCGATTGCGAGCATTTCCATTTCCTCGGGATCTTTGCCGGTGATGTCTGTGACGATTAATCCCTTCGGACTGAAAAGATAACCGACTGAACCTTTGTCACCCATTTGCCCGCCGTTTTTGGAGAAGGCAAGACGAATTTCTTGGACGGTGCGATTGCGATTGTCTGTGAGTGTGTTAATGAGGACAGCTACTCCACCCGCTCCGTACCCCTCGTAAGTCAAAGCGACCATTTGCTCACCTCCTAGCTCACCGGTTCCTTTTTTGATTGCACGGTCGATGTTTGCATTTGGTACGCCAGCTGCTTTGGCACGGTCAATTTCATTGCGCAGGCGTGGATTCATTTCAGGGTCGCCACCGTTTTGCGCTGCGATTGTGATGAGTTTGGCGTGACGAGTAAAAATCTTGCCACGTTTTGCGTCTGCGGCTCCTTTTTTATGTTTGATGGAATGCCATTTGCTGTGTCCGGACATATTTATTGTTTTAAAATTGGTGACTCGGGAGGGGGTTGAACCCTCGACCTCGGGCTTATGAGTCCCGCGCTCTAACCAACTGAGCTACCGAGTCATGAGTCTTGAATTTACGCGTGAAATTCTAGCAAGCTATAATCTTAGCGTCAAGTTTATTTAAAATAAAAACCCGCCGAAACTCGACGGGCTGTTTTGTTTTGGATTAGTTCTTGAATGCAGAGTTACCTACAAATTTACCGGAGAGTTTTTCTTCGATGCGAAGAAGTTGGTTGTATTTGCAAAGGCGCTCAGAGCGAGAAGCACTACCAGACTTGATTTGCCCGGTAGAGAGACCCACTACCAAATCCGCGATAGTCGTATCCTCAGTCTCACCACTACGATGTGAAACCATGCATTTCCAACCGGCCGCATGTGCGTCCTTGATCGCCTGGATTGTCTCAGAAATACTTCCGATTTGATTAACCTTAATGAGAGCAGCATTTACCGCTTTTTTCTCGATCGCCTCAGCAATACGCGCCGGATTGGTTACCAACAAATCATCGCCCACAGTCTGGATCTTGTCACCCAAAGTCGCAGTCATGTGGGCAAAACCGTCCCAATCGTCCTCAGCATGTGAATCTTCAATCGAAACGATCGGATATTTGTTCACAAGATCAGCGTAGAAATTCGTCAATTCTTCGGAAGTCAATTCCTTGCCCTCCACGGTATATTTCCCATCTTTATAAAACTCAGAAGCCGCTGCATCGACCGCAATCTTGACCTTGCCCTCGTGTCCTGCTTCAGAAATCGCCTGCATCAAGAGCTCGAAAGCCTCCTCGTGTGACTGAAGATTTGGTGCAAAACCACCCTCATCACCCACGGCTGTCACGAGATTTTTGCTTACAAGAATTTTTTTCAAAGTATGGAAAACCTCGCAACCGGCACGAAGCGCATCGGCAAAACTCGAGAAATCGGTTGGGCAGATCATAAATTCCTGAATGTCGAGATTATTATCTGCGTGCGAACCGCCATTGATTACGTTCATACATGGCACTGGCAAAGTCGGATTTTCGTTTCCTGCCAAAGTCGCAAAATGCTCATAAAGAGGAACTTTTTTGGCTTGAGCGCCGGCATGTGCCACCGCGAGAGAAACACCCAAAATCGCATTCGCACCAAATTTGGATTTGTTCGGGGTGCCGTCCGCGTCAATCATTACCTGGTCGATTTCAGTTTGATTGAGAACGTCAAGACCCTTTACAAGTGGAGCGATTTGTTCGTTTACATTGGCAACTGCTTTGAGAACGCCTTTGCCTCCGAAACGGGATTTGTCACCATCGCGAAGCTCGAGCGCCTCGTGTATACCAGTGCTGGCACCGCTTGGTACTGCGGCTCGAGACATCTTGCCACTCTCAGTTGTTACCTCAACTTCTACAGTCGGATTGCCACGAGAATCAATGATTTCGCGAGCAAAAACTTTTTCAATTTTTGTCATTATTTTGGGTTAAATTTT
>CAZJIT010000063.1:0-4062 GCA_964546155.1 uncultured Candidatus Peribacteria bacterium | reverse complement strand
TTTTGCTTTCTTCCTTCTCAGCTAATTTTTCCTTCACTCTTTCTTGGATTATTTTTAGTTCTGCCTTGGAAAAAGTTTTATTGTAAAGCTCCTCATCACCCCTTTTTTCAATAAAATCCTGCATGTCTTGCATGATTTCTGCGTAGAGATCGGGGCTGTGCTGCTCGATCAAAACCAAGATGTCCACCTTTTGTTTGACCTCTTTGGGATAGCGCTCCAGATGCTCCCGTCGCTTCTCCTCGTTAATATTTTTTTCTAAATCTTTCATTATTTGTCCATGATTACTTCACCGGATTTTATTTTCTCTCGAAGCATTTTTTCGCCTGCTTTTCGTCTGGCCATCGAGCCACGCATCGTTTCATTGATTTTTTCTCGATACCCCGTCACAACTTCATTTACACTTTCTTCCGGCTCTTCGTTTTTTTCCGATTTTGCGTTGGCTTTTTTGCTGAATTCACCCAAAACAATGCGAGGAGTGTACGGATCTGCTTTCATCAATTCACTGAAAACCATTTTAGCACTTTCTTGATTTTGAATCTTGGGAAAATGCATGGTGCGATTTTTCACAAAAATACCTCGTGCCTTGCACGCCAAATCATAAACTTGCGAGTGATACAAATCTGAAACTTTGTAAGTTTCTTTGTCGATTTTGTTTCTTTCGAGCAGATTCAGACAATCCTGAATTTCCTTGGGGCTGACAACCCGCTCCTCGAGATTTTCCGCTCCATATTTTTGTGTTTCCATTTTGTTTTTGTTTTTGCACTTTTTGTTTCATATCATTTTAACACAAAAAAGCCTCAAACACAAGACCGGAAGCCAAAATTTACTTCACCCGCCGAATAATTTGCTCGATGTCGGTCGCACGTCCATTCTTATCGAGAGTGATGAGCACGCTGTCCAGCTCGACCTCACCCTCAGCGACCTCATGCAGGTGTGGTCTTTGCGTCAAGAATTTGTAGAGAATGATGTCTTTTTTCACACCCAAAACACTGTCGATCGGACCACACATGCCGGTGTCGGTGATGTACGCCGTGCCCTCCGCAGTGACCTCCGCATCAGCCGTCGGCACATGCGTGTGAGTCCCGCACAGAGCCGAAATCTGCCCGTCGAGATAGTGTTTCATCGCAATTTTTTCGCTCGTCGCCTCAGCATGAAAATCCACAAAAATATGTTTAATGCCCTGCTCGTGCAAATCGTCCACCGTTTCCCGAATCACTTTGAAAGGATCGGGGAGTGTCGTCCGCATAAAAACATTGCCAATTAAATTTATGACGGCGAGTTTTTGTCCTTCCACCTCAAAAATCCGCACGCCTTTGCCAACCGTACCGCTCGGCAGATTCACCCCACGCACGACATTCAGCTCGTCATTTGCGAGAACTTTCTCCGCCTCTTCCTTGTCCCAAATATGATCGCCATTCGTCACGGCATCGACCCCGCTCTCGAGCAAAATCTGCACGGTTTTTTGGGTAATTCCGCCACCGTGAGCCAGATTGTCCGCATTCGCAATCACAAAATCAATGTCCCGCTCCTTGCGCAATTGCGGTACGAGTTTTTGGATTGCGTTTCTTCCGGGTTTGCCGACGATATCTCCGATGTGTAAGATTTTCATGTTGTCATTCTGCCGATTTCTGAGGCTTTTGGCAAGAGCGACACTCCAAAAAAAGCCTTCGGCAGAGTGGAGTCGCCTCAGATCAAACCAACAACTATTTCCCCGAATAACTATCCTTGAGTTTTTTGCTCAGGATTTCTTTGCGGTGCTCGTTGGCGAAACGATGCGCCTCGTCCCGCACCCGCTGAAGCAAAAGTCGGGCAGGGGAGTTATCCGCCAGCTGAATCGACTTTTTTTCACCCCGCACAAAAATCTCCTCCCGCTCCTTCGCCAAGCCGATCACTTTGGTCTGTTCGGGAAATTGCACATGCTTGAGAACGGTGCTGAGCTGACCCTTGCCACCGTCGAGCAAAACCACGTCCGGCGCAGAATTAAACGACTTATCAGCCTGATTGCCGGTGCGCTCCCAAACCATAAAAATAAAATCCTCGATTTTCTTGGCTCCTAGGTTACACAAACGACATCTCTCTTCAAAAATATTCTCGGGCACTTTTTTCAATTCTTTAAATCCCAAATTTTCGTAAAAACTGCATAAATTTTGTACACAGTCGATGTAAACTTTTTTGGCTTTAGTGTGCGCCAAACCGTACCTCACAAGAAATCCGCCCAGCCCGCTGCCACGATATTTTTCATCAATCCAAAGATTACTCATCGTCCACACTTTTGTTTTCTTTTTTTCAAAAACCCGCACACACCCGATCAGATCTTTTCCTTTTTCGAGAACAAAAAAACCTTTTTGACTGGAAAATGGCTTTTGGTTACCAAAAATTTCCTTGCGCATTTTATTTAATTTCGGCAAATCTTTCTTGAGAGTGGCTCGGACTTTCACCCCCTCGATCTGCGGCACGAGATAATTCATGCGCCGACTGAGCACCTCCGCCAGACTCGCAAAATCATCGATCTCCCGCTCCTCCAAAGTCTTGATGCGAAAATTGCGGTAGTCGGATTTCTTGGCTTCGGTCTGCGCAAAAACAACCATACTCCCGACCGTCGCCGTCCCACTCAGGTGCGAAATGTCATACCCTTCGATTCTTTTCGGCTCACGAGGCAAATCCAAAACTTCCTTGAGCTCTTTGAGCGGATTGCCCACCTCAAAAACCGCTCGCTCTTGCCGTGCAAACGACTCGGCATTTTTCTCCGCCATCGCCATGATTTTGGATTTTTGCCCACGTTGCGGGACGAGAAATTTCACCTTGGCACCCTTTTTTTCAGATAAATATTTTTCCAGATCCGCCGCCTCGATCTCATTCGGCAACAAAATCTCACGAGGAATTTCCAAAGCCGCAGCGTAGTACTGCCCCAAAAACGCCCGCAAAATCTCAGCCGGCTCGTCCTCACCTTTGAGAATAACATTGACCTGATCGAGCAACTTCCCGTGGCGAATCTGAAACAAATTGAAAAAGTGCTTCTGCCCCTCGGAAAAAAAAGCAATGACATCACGCTCGGAGTTTTCGGCTTCCTCGACACGCTGGCGGTCGGCAATCCGCTCGATCGCCTGAATCTGATCCCGAATGCGTCCCGCTTTTTCAAATTTCTGATTTTGGGCAAGTTCCATCATTTCATCTCGCAGATTTTGCAACAAACTGCTCTGATCTCCCGCCAAAAAATCGCAAATCGCATTGATCCGAATTTTGTATTCCTCAGGGCTGATCAGACCTTTGCAACAGCCCGGACACCGGTGAATGTGAAAATCCAAACACGGAATCCGACGGTCGGGATTTTTGATTTTGACTTTGTTTTCGCCCTCCCACGTGATTTCCATTCTGCAGTTTCGGTACGCAAAAATTTTGCGCAGAAGGTTGAGCGTTTCTTTGACTCCGCTACCGCTCGTCTTTGGCCCGAAATATTTGGCGCCGTCTTGCTCGACTTTGCGCACGGTGCTCACCCTCGGAAAATCCTCCTGCAAACTCACTCGCACGTACTGATAACGCTTGTCATCTCGCAGGACGATGTTGTATTTGGGTTGATTTTCTTTGATCAAATTCGCCTCGAGAATCAGAGCCTCGGTTTCATTTTCCGTTTCGATAAATTTGAGATCGACAGTTTTGTCCTGCAGTTTTTGGAGTTTCGGAGATTTGGCGGTTTTTTGGAAATAACTGCTCACTCTGCGTTTCAGATTTTTGGCTTTGCCGACGTAGTGCAGCTCGCCTTTTTCGTCGAAGAACTGATAAACCCCCGAAGTGGTCGGAAGTTTTTTGAGTTGAGCAGAGATTTTTTTCATATTTTGATTCTAGCTTTTTCAGAATTTTTGCGCTAGACTAAAGACGTAAAAAGGCGACACTCTAAAGCTCGGCCTTCGGCAGAGCGGAGTCGCCCACACCCACCTCATGACAAAACCATTTCCAAAACCTCGGAACATTCGTGATGCCGTTCTCTGGACGGTCGCTTGGTTTGATGTTTTTGGGCAACCACTGACTCTGCGTGAGGTGCACCGCTGGCTCTGGGGAATGCGT
>CAZJIT010000062.1:0-4099 GCA_964546155.1 uncultured Candidatus Peribacteria bacterium | reverse complement strand
GCAATCACGGGAATACTCAAAACCTGTGCTGACAAAGTCAGCGCCGAAATACTCGCCAAAATTTTTACTTTAATAATTTTTTGTAAAAACTCTTTTATTGGCTCATAAAATAAGATAATCCCCAAAACCGCCAAAAAACTCAGCTGAAAACCAACATCATAAACCAATAATTTTGGATTAATCCCAAGAATAATTATTCCTGCCAAACTCAATGTCGAGATCACATCATTTTGCCTGAAATTCGTCATCGCAAAAATAGCCACAACTCCCATAATGCTCGCTCTCATCACACTCGGGCTAGCGCCGGTCAAAAGCGTAAAACAACCTAAAAATACAATCGCAATTCCCAGTCGTATCCACTTCGGCAGATTACCCAACGCCAATATCAAGAATGTGAGCAAGATAGCCACATGCATTCCTGAAATCGCCAAAATATGACTCACTCCCGAAATCCTAAAATTATTTTTTATCGCTTCCGGAATATTTTGTCTTTCTCCGAGCAATATTCCCTCAAAAAAATTTCCACTACTCCCTGGGAAAACACGCCCAATTCCTCTCAAAATGTTTTCTCTGAAGTAATTTAATTTTCCCATGATTCCAGTCTTGAGCCATTCAAAACCTTCCAAATTTTGGGAATCCATTTTGTTCATCTTGGGATAATAACAAGTCGTGTAAATATTTTTCTTCGCCAAATAAACCCGATAATCAAAATTCTCAAAACTCTGAGGAATCTGCAAAACGCAGCGAGCTTCTATCCAATCTCCCAGTCCGTATTCCGGATAGTTTTTTGTGGTTATCAATAAACGCCCGCCCACATTTTTCCATTCATCATTTATTTTTATATTTTTCATTTCTGCCGTAAGTAGCGTGCGTCCACTGCGAACATCTGCGTATTCCGCCACATATCCTTGCAGATTCACTCCCTCTGTCACATTCACATAATAATCAATTTCCCCCTCATTGGTTGTGTGTTTGTGATTCTCATTATGGAAATAACCTAATCCCAGAGCTAGAATCGCAACTGCTATCCAAATAAAAATTTTCCTTCCGAGGAGAGCGCCACCTGCCAACAAAACCAAAATAAAAACCGTCGCCCAAGCCCAAAAACTCAGCCCGATTTCACTTTCTATAATCCCTAAGCCAAATCCCAGCCCTAAACTCAACCAAATTTTTTTAAACTGTAACATTTTCCAGATGAGAAATTACTTGCAAAAAGCCATCTCTCTCGCCAATCACGATCACGTCCACTCTCCAAAAAGTATTTTCAGAATATTGATTTTTGAGTAGATATTTCTCGCAGGCTAGAAGGATTTTTTCGAGCTTGGCGTCACTTACGGATTCCGCCCCAGTTCCATATTTTTCACTTTTGCGAGTTTTTACTTCAACAAAAACCAGCTCCTTATTTTTTTTAGTTACGAGATCGAGCTCGCCCTCTCGGCAACTCCAATTCCTTTCCAAAATCTCAAACCCCTTATTCACCAAAAAATTTTCAGCAATTTTCTCGCCCTGATCTCCGAGTTGGCGCAGTTTGGTTTTCATTTACACGGAATAATTTTCAAACACCCAGCGCAAAAGTTTTTTAACGTCATTCCACCTGTTTTCACTTTTGAGTACGGTTACAAAAAGCGTTGCTCCGTGCGGACTTTCAACTGCCATGACCACACATTCGCCAGCCAAGTCAGTCGTTCCCGTTTTTGCTCCCAATACTTTAAATTCACTGTTTTCCAAGAGCGCATTTGTGCTGTTTACGATGTAGCAGGTCATTCCCTCAGGACAAATTTTCATACTTTTGGCACCTAGCATTTCACGTAAAACGGGTTTTCTCCAAGCGTAAGCAAAAAGCCAATTCAACTCACGTGGAGTGGAAATGTCCCCCACGGACAGACCAAACGCATCTTCAAAAGTAGTTCTTTGCAAATTTAATTCACGAGCTTTCGCATTCATTTCCTCGACAAATTTTTCTTCACTGCCGGAAACTTTTACCGCCAAACTCACTGCCGCATCACCAGCCGAAGTTATCAACATTCCTCCGATAAGATCTCGCACACTCATCAGGCTTCCCACCGGCAATCCGATTACTTTTGTGATTAGCACATTTTCGTTTCTCGTATCCCAAGGAATCACCACTCCTTCTTCTGGGGTTAGTTTTTCTGTCACCACCAGTGCTGTCATCAGTTTGGTCAAGCTGGCAATCGGAGTAGGTTCATCTGCATTTTTTTCGTAAAGTACCGTCGCACTGTCCGCATCAAAAACCAACGCAAACTCACCGGATATCTCCGGTGCAGAGTCATCTCCGAGATACACTGGAAAATGTGAAGCGCTTATTTCCACATTTTGTCCTTGCGCTACGTCGATTTCACTCCAATTTTCATTACTAGGTGTACCATGCATGTACGCAGCCATGATCAGGTCCAGCATTATTTACCTAGATTAAGAATAAAATTCACCTCATCATCAGTCAATTCTCTCCATTTACCACTTTCCAAATCGCCCAAATTTATATTTCCAATTCTCACTCTACGCAAATGCACCACAGGATTTTTTACGGCCTCACACATCAGACGAATCTGCCTTTTTCTTCCCTCATGAATAATCATTCTAAATCTTGTTTTTTTATCCAAATCCTCCACATCAAAAACCTTGGCGGGGGAGGTTAGTTTTCCATTGAGCTTTACACCTTTTTCCAGTCTGTGTTTCGCATTTTTATCTAGTTTACCCTTCGCTTCCACGATGTATTCCTTATCCAGTTCGTAGCTCGGGTGCATCAATTTATTCAAGAAATCTCCATCATTACTCATAATCATCAGCCCATCAGTTTCACGGTCGAGCCTTCCGCCTGTTTTCAGGTGTCGTAGCGAGGAGGGGAGTAGGCTGATAATTTTTTTCTTGGCATGTGGGTCGTCGAGGGTACTCGTTACCCCTTTAGGTTTGTTGATAGCGATATATTTTTTATCCTCTATCAGCTTGATAATTTTGCCATTTACTTTTACTTCATCGCCCTCCTTCACGTCCATACCGGCTTCTTTTACTTTTCTCCCATTCAAAAAAACAACTCCTTCGCTCACGAGTTCATCTGCCTTTCTGCGGGAACAAACTCCGCACGTCGCAATAAATTTATTAATTCGCATAATCTAGGCTATCAGTTCCAAGTTCAATGGTAATGTCTATCTCGTCACTCGCATAATTTTCGCTACGATGTGTAATCACCCCTGGCACAAAATTGCGAATAATCCCCTGAGTGGCCGGAAAAGCCTCCTCATCGTACGGGAAAATAATGGCTGTACGATTGCGAATCACACCACCGTCCGTGTTTCCCAAGCTCACGATATTGAATCCATACGGCGTCATTTTTTCTGCAAATTCAGCCGCCAGTCCATGAGTTTTGGTTCCATTTAAGATTTGAATTTTTGGCCCTTCGGTAAAGAAATCTCCCTGCTCAAAAAACATTTTTGTAAATTTTTTAATCTCCTTAAAACTCTCGCCAATCGGACGCAAGACGCTCGCTCCTCCGTACAAACTTCTCTCTGGTGGATAAAGAAAACCGCCCACCGTTTCTTCAACCTCAGGATAATTCAATACAACCTGAGCGATGCCCCCCTCCGGTAATTCCATTCCAAATCCGGCCAATGCCCAAGCCTCCCGAAAACCGAGATTTGTTTCCACATTTTCGAAATAGCTATCCCACAAACCTTTTAATTTACTTGGAGAAGTAAGAGTATTTGTGCTTGTGAGCTGAGATTTGATAGCGCTGATGATTTGTTGCTGGCGAGCTGCTCGATCGAAATCACTGCTCCAAGCCACGATATTTCCAGCCTCGTCTAGGTGCACACCGTGCCGACTTCTCGCCAGTCTGAGAGCCATTTCTCCGTCCACATGCTGTTCCCCAGCCTCAATGCAAAAAGGATCATACCCCTTCAAAAACTTGTCAGGGTATTGATCATCACAGAGTTTGTATTCCAAATTCACGTTTACACCTCCGATAGCGTCCACGATGTCGCTAAACGCATTGAAATCCACTCTCGCATAATACTGAATCTCCTGCCCAATAATTTCTTCCACTTTTTCTTCCAAGATTTTCATTGCACCTTCACGTCCATAT
>CAZJIT010000061.1:0-4118 GCA_964546155.1 uncultured Candidatus Peribacteria bacterium | reverse complement strand
GTTTTGGATTTCGGCTTATTGCATTGCTGTGATTTCTTTTTACACAATTGACGATTTAAACTGCAACTCAAGACTAGAAAGGGCGCTAAAGTCATTTTTCATGCCCGTGGCTGCCGTGATTTTAGTTATCATCGGAACTTTGATCGGAATCTTGATTTTGGGAATTGAAAAAAGGCCAAAATGGTCAAAATAACAAAAAACCTCGCAGAATGTTTCGACATTCTGCTTTTTTAGAGTTTGACGCCAAAATCCAAAAGCCCTCTGCGAAATGCGGAAATTGCCATTTTGGATTGGTTAGATTTGGATTTGAAACCGGGCTGATGAGCGATGTTGTTGCGGAGTTTGTGAGCGTCCCAAATTAGTTGAGGAGCAAATGTGATTTCCTGCGCCTTTTTAAATTTATCCACAAAAGTACCCGTGTAACCCAAATCTTTCATCGCATGGTCAAATAATTTGTCAGCTTCGATGATGGCTTGATCTGGCGAAAATTTGAATGTGTTTTCTATACTTTGCCAGTGAGTTTTATAAAAAGAGTGATTGAATTTAGATGATTTTTTGCGCCTTTTTTGTAAAACATAAAAAACGATAATCAAATCCAAAAGTACAAAACCGGCAATAAAATAGTAAATTAAATTTTCCATTATTTTTCTTTTACGTGGTTTTTGATTACCTCGGCAAGAAGAGATTTGATGGCCTCTGAATCCGTTGAATTTTTATTAGTTACGAATTTTTCTTGCTGTTCGAGAATCTGTGCCTCCGCATCACGTGGTTTGGAAGCATTTGTCAGTTCTATTTTTTGCGCAGAAACTTTGTCGATGCGCATGTTGCCAAAACCTAAAACATAACCCCAAAACCCACTTAATTCGTAGGCCACACCGTCGATGGCGGTGTACTCCACACGGGCAGAAGAGCGTTTGAATAAACCATTCCACTCGATATCAATGAGGCACTGGTCGGTAAGTAACCAAGCATCATAATACCAATCCACACAAAGATAAATAAAACTAATAACCCCCAGCGAGAGCCAAGTCATTGCCAGCCAAAAAAGTGGATTGCCGGCAGTGAATCCTGTGATAAACAAAGTGATAAAAAGTGGCGGAATAATCCCAAAAATAGTAGTTGTGGCGGTTGGTTTGAAAATCTCGAACCAGTGCTTGTGAACTACGTATTGGAGGCTTTCACCTTCTTCGAGGTGATTCGCAAATAAAAATTTATCATAAAAGTTCATCGCCTTAATTGTAACAAAAAACTGTAATTTGTAAATTGCATAAATATTTGTTAGAATTTGTCTTGTAAAAATTATTCAACAAAATGCCAAAAATAAAAG
The DNA here is from genome assembly GCA_964546155.1 of uncultured Candidatus Peribacteria bacterium. Classification (GTDB taxonomy): domain Bacteria; phylum Patescibacteriota; class Gracilibacteria; order CAZJIT01; family CAZJIT01; genus CAZJIT01. The sequence goes on along the minus strand of CAZJIT010000061.1, from coordinate 2,791 downwards.
ACAACACTAAGCAAAAAACTAGAACTGAGAAAAAAAAGGAAAAAGAAGTTTTAACAAAAATTGAGCCAAAAAAAGGTCTTTGGTATAATATTTTGGATACGGGAATTACTTTTGTGGTGTTTTTGGTTATTGTGGCTATTGTGAGAGTGTTTTTAGTTACTCCTTATATCGTGCGGGGGTCGTCTATGGTGGACAGCTTTCAAGATGGTGAATATATCATGGTGGACAAACTAAGCTATCGAATCGGAGATGTACAAAGAGGTGATGTGGTTATTTTTACTCCGCCAGTGCCAAATACGCATGATTACTACATCAAACGTGTAATCGGACTTCCTGGTGAGAAGGTGAAAATTCAGGATAAAAAAGTGCAAGTGTGTAACGAAAATTATCCGGATTGTTTTGAATTGGACGAAAGTACTTATCTAAATGAAACAAACCTAAATAACACCTGCGTGTATGGAAATAATTGCTCAGATGTGGAATATGACGTCCCTGAGGGTGCACTTTTTGTAATGGGAGATAATCGCACCGGATCGCAGGACAGTCGCCATTTTGAATTGAGGGGTGGTACTTTTTACGTACCTTTTGAAAATATCGAAGGCAAGGGTTGGCTTGGGGTTTGGCCAATGAGCAGACTGGGAATTATCCCACATGTAAATTATTCAGAATAATGAAGCTGATTGTAGGTTTGGGAAATCCCGGAGAGAAATATGCAAATACTCGGCATAATGTCGGATTTTGGGTGGTGGATAAACTACAGGATAGTTTTGGTTTTGCGGATTTTCGGGAATTAAAGGGGGTAAAAGGATTAACCACTGAAGGTGTGGCTGGTAATAAAAATCAAGTTATTTTATTAAAACCACAGACTTTTATGAATCTGAGTGGAGAAGCAGTCGGAGCGGTTATGCGATATTATAAGATTGATCCACAAGATGTTTTGGTGGTGGTGGATGATCTTTATCATGAGGTCGGGACTTTGCGTATCCGAAAAGATGGCAGTGCCGGTGGACACAATGGACTTAAGTCGGTTATTGCGCATATTGGAACCGATTTTTGGCGATATCGGGTTGGGGTTGGACCTCAGCCGGAGAATATTCCTGCGGAGAATTTTGTGTTGGCGAATCTGGATAAAAATACAAAAAACGAACTGGAAATTACCAGTGATCATACAACTGGAACTATTATGGCGGATCTGGTTACAAACAAATTTGAAGAAAGAACTCTCAAGTTCTTTTAATTCTGATCAAGTTTCTCCAGAAGCTTAAGGGCATTTGCCTCTGCCAGAGCAGAGCTTATTTCACCTAGTTCACCTTGCATAATCGCATCGATATTGGACCAACTTTGTTTGATACGATGGTCGGTCACACGACTCTGCGGGAAATTATAGGTACGGATTTTTTCGCTACGATCACCAGTACCAATCTGATCCAAACGCGCTTCACGACTCTCTTTCTGACGTTTATCCTCCTCGATCTGCCAGAGTCTAGCACGAAGAACATCCATTGCGGCTTTCTTGTTTTTGAGCTGGGATTTTTCATCCTGACAAGTTACGACTAAACCGGTCGGAATATGAGTAATGCGCACAGCACTATCGGTTGTATTTACGCTCTGACCACCACAACCACTACTACGATAAACATCGATGCGAAGATCATTTTCGTGAATTTCTATATCTACCTCCTCAACCTCGGGCAAAACTGCTACTGAACAAGTAGAAGTATGTACGCGCCCCTGACTCTCGGTAACGGGCACACGTTGGACACGATGCACACCCGATTCGTATTTGAATTTGGAATAGGCACCGGCACCTTTCACACGAAAAACCCACTCCTTCGCTCCACCATTCTCGGTATCAGCCTTGGTAATGAATTCAGTCTTAAAGCCATTATTCTCAGCATAACGAAGATATGAACGACCTAGTTCAGCCGCAAAAAGTGATGCTTCATCACCACCTGCGCCACCACGAATTTCGATAATTACGTCTTTCTGATCATTCGGATCGGTGGGCAGAAGTGCCTTGCGGATCTCACTCTCGAGCCTAGTCTGAGTTTCTTGTGCCTCAAAAAGCTGAAGTTGTGCCATCTCTACCATCTCGGCATCTTTTTCATTTGCAATAATTTCTTTGGCTTCGTTTTCATTATCAACCGCAGTCAAAAACTCACGCACGAGCTTAACTTTTGGCTCTAATTCAGCACGTTTGCGGGAAAGAGAAATCATCTTGGGCATATCATTCGCAATATTCGGGTCGGAGAGTTGCGCTTCAATATTATCGAATTCGGTAATGAGTTTTTGGAGTTTTTCTGTATTCATAAGTTCAGTTTACTGAAGTATTTAATACCAAAATCGGTGTGCGGTCAAATCCGGCGTAGTCTTTTTTTATTTCCAGGGAATAATCTGGGAAGAATTCCTGAGTTAATTTGGCGAATAATTCGCCTTGATTATAGGCGATTTCACAAATAATTATGCGTGGTTTGTGGCTTGATTTAGATATTTTTGCGAATAATTGGCGATATAACTCTAGTCCGTCTTCCCCACCAAAAAGTGCAAGATGGGGTTCATTGTCCAACACAGATTTTTGGATTTGAGGTTCATCGGTCGGGATATAGGGCAGGTTCGCGAGGATAATATCGAACTTTTCTATGTCTTGGTCAAAAAAATCATCAGAAAGAATTGAGCAAATCTGGGCATTGAGATTCTGTGCGTTTTGCTTAGCAATATCGAGAGCTTCGGGGCTGATGTCGAGTAAAGCCACTTCGTTTTCAGGTTTGGCCAGCTTTACAGAAATACCAAT
>CAZJIT010000060.1:2007-4132 GCA_964546155.1 uncultured Candidatus Peribacteria bacterium | reverse complement strand
CGCAAATCTCACCCGACCGAAAATATCGAGGACATTTTTGATTTGTGTTCTTCGCAAAATATCGAGCAGGAAACGGACGCCAAAATTAAATTGCAAAAGATCGAAAATTATCTCAGTGAACTCAAACCGCTGCAACGAGAAATTGTGATTTTGCGAGTTTGGGAGGGGTTGAAGTTTGGCGAGATTGCGCAGATCGTGGGCAAGAATGAGCCGGCGGTGAAGGTTGCTTTTGCGAGGGTGGTCGCTCAGATCAGTGAAGAAATGTTGCTCGCATACTTTATTATATTATTAACGAATTAGCATGAATCTGGAAAAAATCCTGAGTGAAATTTATGAGATCGACGAGGGTTTGCGGGAGCATGATGCGAAGTTGCGGAAGGCGGTGGAGATGATGCTGGCTTCCAAACCACAAATTAATTCTGACAAAAATTTCGAGAAAAAATTACGAGATGATTTATTGCAGTACGCTCGTAATCTGAAACAAAAACCAAAATTTAATTTTAATTTTAATCCTATGAAAAAGTTTGCTTATGCGTTCGGGGGTGTTGCACTTGCGGCACTGATTATTGTTCCTTTTGTTTATCAGCCTGATTCGCAGTCTGACGTTCCTTCGGGGGCGAGTTTTGAGATGAATGATGCTGTCGATGATTTTGATTTGAATCTTGATGAAAATTTCAATGCAGATGTTATTGTAAATGAGTCGGGGACTCGTGCTCTCGGAGGGGAAGAGGCTGTGGCTGACATGGCTTATTCCAAGGAAATGAGTATCATGCCTTACCCTGGGCGTAGTCAAAATTACGTTTACAAGTATGTCGGAGATGAGCTCGAGATGAGCGAGGAAAAAATGCCGGTTCTCAAGAAAAAAGAAGTGGATATGAAATCTTCTCTCGAGAATATTTTGTCTGGATTTAGTTTGGACGGTCTTGATTTGAGTAAATTCACTGACCTCAATGTGCGCAACATTACGGTTTATGAAGATCGTGAAAATGGCTATGAAATCAACATTAATCTCGAGGAGGGAAGTGTGAGTATTTATCGTAATTGGGATAGTTGGGAAGATGATTCTGATGAGTATGCGATCGATCCGGACAGCGTGAAGGAGTTTCAGATTATCAAGATTGCCGATGATTTCATGCGCAAGTACGGGGTTGATTTGACCAACTACGGCAAGCCTGAATTGGAAGAAGATTTTGCGGTGATCATGGCGAGAGATTATCGTCCGGAATCTTACAGCGTGATTTATCCGTTCCTCGTCGATGGCAAGAAAATCGTGAGCAGCTGGGGAAATGTGGAGGGAATCAATGTGACTGTTGATTTGAAATCGGGTGCGGTGACTGGTCTTTACGGACTTTCATTCCGAGAGTACGAAGGCAAAAATTATGACACGGTGCAGGACTTTTCTGCGGTCAAAAAATATGTCGAAAGTCTAGGTTACGAGAAGCTTTCGTTCGAGGACGAGGCCGATGTCCAGACCGCCGAGGTGCAATCTCCGGAAATGGTTTGGTTGCCGTACAGCAGCTACAATGGCAAGAAAACTTCGAACTATCTCATTCCGGCGTTGAGATTTGAGATCAAATATCCGGAGAAAGATTATTGGGGAAATAAAAATATCATCGTGCCGTTGATCGAGGACATGTTCGAGCGCCTCGAAAAATAATCCAAAAAACAACCCGTCTGTCATCAGGCGGGTTTTTATTATTTCCCAAAAGTGCTAAACTCCAAGCATGGAACAAGATTTATTTGGCAATCTTCGCAAACAAAACGCTCCTCTGGCGGAGCGGCTTCGGCCGCAGACGTGGGGGGAGGTTTTTGGTCAGGAAAAACTGACGAATGAAAACGGCACTTTGCGTAGGTTGGTCGAGAGGAATCAGACTCCGAGCTTGATTTTTTGGGGGCCGCCGGGCACGGGCAAGACGACTTTGGCGCACATCATCGCCGAAAAAACTGCGGCACATTTTACGGTGCTGTCGGCGGTGCAGAGTGGTGTAGCGGATTTAAAAAAGGAGGTCGAGTTGGCGAGACAGCGGGTTCTCAATGGCGTGCGGACGATTTTATTTCTCGATGAGATTCACCGCTGGAACAAATCTCAGCAGGACGCCATGCTTCCGCACATCGAGGCGGGGAC
>CAZJIT010000060.1:1080-1997 GCA_964546155.1 uncultured Candidatus Peribacteria bacterium | reverse complement strand
GGGACGATCACGCTCATCGGTGCGACGACTGAGAATCCATCTTTTTCGATTAATTCGGCGTTGCTTTCGAGGTGTGAGGTGATCGTGCTCGAGGCGCTTGATTCTGAGGCTTTGGAAAAAATTCTCGAACAGTCGCTCGTTAATCTGAATCTCAAACTCACCCCCAAGGCGAAAAAATATCTGGTCGAAATCAGCAACGGTGATGCGAGAACTTTGATCAATCGACTGGAAATTCTCGCAAATGCGCAGACTGATAAAAAATCTCTGACTGATAAAAAAGTCGCTGAAATCTTGAATCAAAAAATGTTGCGTTATGATAAATCCGGCGAGGAGCATTACAATTTGATTTCGGCTTTGCATAAATCCATGCGTGGTTCGGATCCCGATGCGGCGCTTTATTATGCGGTGCGCATGCTCGAGAGTGGCGAAAATCCGCTCTACGTTTTGCGGCGTTTGGTGCGTTTTGCGGTGGAGGACATCGGGAATGCTGATCCGTCGGCACAGGCGGTGGCGTTGCGTGCCAAGGAAACTTATGAATTTCTCGGGAGTCCGGAGGGGGATTTGGCGATTGCACAGTTGGTGATTTATCTGGCGTGTTGCCCGAAATCAAATTCAGTTTACAAGGCTTACAATCAGGTCAAAAAAGATATTTTGCAGACTGGCAATCTCGAAATTCCGAAAAAATTGCGCAATGCGCCGACGAGATTGATGAAAGATTTGGATTACGGGAAAGATTATAAATATGCGCACGATTATAAAAATGCGATCGTGAAGGGTGAGATTTATTTGCCGGAAAAATTGAAAAATAAGAAATATTATTTGCCGACGGAGCGGGGGCTCGAGGCGCAACTCAAAAAAAGGCTGGAAGATTGGCAAAAGTGATTAAAAAAAATGATTTGCAATTTTCTTGCGTTCTT
>CAZJIT010000060.1:0-1070 GCA_964546155.1 uncultured Candidatus Peribacteria bacterium | reverse complement strand
AATTCAAAAAATGTCTAAAATTAGAAATATTGCAATTATTGCGCACGTTGATCACGGCAAAACCACGCTGACGGATCAAATTTTAAAACAGTGTCATGTTTTTCGTGATGCAGCTGCGGCGGGTGAATTGATCATGGATTCGAATGATCAGGAGCGTGAGCGTGGCATTACCATTACTTCCAAAAACTGCTCGGTGACAATGCCGAACGGCGACAAATTAAATATTATTGATACGCCGGGGCATAGCGATTTTGGGTCGGAGGTGGAGCGTGTTTTGGGAATGGCAGATGCTTGTTTGTTGGTGGTTGATGCTTTCGAGGGGCCGATGCCGCAGACTCGTTTTGTGTTACGACATGCGCTTAATCATGATTTAAAAATTATCGTCATTTTCAATAAAATCGATAAGCCGAATATTAATTTTGACGATGCGATGAATCGTGTTTTTGATTTGTTTGTGGATTTGGGAGCGAGTGAGGAGCAGTGTGATTTTCCTTATTTGTATGCCATCGGTCGTGATGGTCGTGTCGGAAAAACACCAAATGTTGATGAGTTGGCGCCGGATTTGGGACCATTATTTGATTTGTTGGTTGAAAAAGTTGAGTCGAAAGAAATTCAAGAGGGGGATTTGCAGGTGCAGGTGACTTCGCTTGAGTACGACAAATACATTGGGCGTATCGGAATTGGGCGAGTGACTCGTGGCAAAATTTGCATGAATCAAACTGTTGTTTACCAAAATCGCAAAGGTGAAATAAAATCCGGTCGTATTCAAAAGTTGTTTACGTGGAACGGAATCACAAAGCAAGAGGCGAAGGAGGCGAGTGGCAATGAAATCGTTGCCTTTTCCGGTTTTCCGGAAATTACGATTGGTGATACGGTTTGCACGGGTGAGGCCGAGCCCTTGAAGCGCTGGCCGATCGAGGAGCCGACTTTGGAGGTGATGTTTATGCCGAATTCCTCTCCATTTGCAGGGCAAGAAGGTGATTATGTGACCGGTCGCAATATCGAAGAGCGACTTGAGCGTGAGCTCGAAACAAATGTCGGGTTGCGGGTAAATTCTGTTCCAGACGGTT
>CAZJIT010000059.1:0-4140 GCA_964546155.1 uncultured Candidatus Peribacteria bacterium | reverse complement strand
AACACGGCACACAAGGAAATTGACCTTGCGCGCCCGAAAGCGAACGAAAAAATTTCCGGATTCTTGCCGGAGGAACGAGCCTGGTTGGATCGAGTGGTCGGGGCGGGTTACGTTGATTTGTTTCGTGAATTTAATTCTAAGGCTGAACAATACACGTGGTGGAGTCAGCGTTCGGGTGCTCGTGCTAGAAATGTCGGTTGGCGGATCGATTACTTTTTCGGGACTAAAAATATTTTGCCTAAAATAAAAACTTGCGAGATTCACCCGCAAGTTCTTGGTTCGGATCATTGCCCAATTAGTCTTTCACTACGAGATTAACAATCTTTTTTGGAATGTAGATCTCCTTGAGTATTTCCTTTCCTTCAATAAATTTTTGCACATTTTCATCTGATTTTGCTTTATCAATGGCTTCCTCTTGCGCAATATCAGGCGTAGCCGAAAATTTACCACGGACTTTCCCATTGACCTGCACCACGATTTCAATCTCATTATCCACCGTCAGAGCCTCGTCATAACTCGGCCATTTTTCCAAGAAAATCGAATCAGAGTTTCCGAGAATTTGCCAACATTCTTCTGTGAGATGAGGAGCAAAAGGGGAGAGGCAGAGGAGTAAATTTTCCATGACAATTTTTGGAGTTTTGCCTTCTTTCTGCATCGCATTGCTCAAGATCATCATCTGAGAAATCGCAGTATTGAAGTCAAAATTATCAATGTCGTGTGAAACCTTTTTTATAGTTTTGTGCATTTCACGAGTTAGATTCTCACTCGGATTTTCCTCAGATATATTTTCGCAAAGACGATAAACCTTATCCAAAAATCTGCGCACACCCTCAGCACCCTGCGTATTCCACGGCTTAACCGCCTCGAACGGCCCCATAAACATCTCGTACATACGCAAAGTATCAGCGCCGTATTCCTGCACGATGTCATCGGGATTGATCACATTTCCGCGAGATTTGCTCATCTTCTCGCCATCTGGTCCGAGAATGAGTCCTTGATTCTTGAGCTTATGAAACGGTTCTTGACTCGGAACAATGCCGAGATCATTGAGAACTTTGTGCCAAAAACGCGCATAAAGCAAGTGCAAAACGGCGTGCTCCGCTCCACCGACGTAGAGATCCACACCCTTTTCCCCAAGCCAATAATCCAACTTCGCACGGTCTGCCATCGCTTCGTTATTTTGTGCATCGATATACCGGAGGTAATACCAACAACTTCCCGCCCACTGTGGCATCGTGTTGGTTTCGCGCTTGGCATCACCACCACATTTCGGGCATTTTACCTCGACCCAATCCGTGATATTCGCAAGAGGGGATTCGCCGGTGCCGGTTGGCTCGTAGCGCTCGACCTCGGGCAAAGTGAGTGGCAAATCTTTTTCATCAATCGCGACTGTTCCGCATTTTGCACAATGCACGAGCGGGAATGGTTCGCCCCAGTAGCGTTGTCTTGAGAATAACCAATCGCGTAATTTATAGTTCACAGACTTCTTGCCGAGAGATTTTTCCTCGAGCCAGGCTGTGATTTTCTTTTTAAATTCCTGCGTCGGAGTACCGTCCCATTCTCCTGAGTTCATTGCGGTTCCATTGCCCGTAAAACATTTTTCTTCTGTATTATGTTTCACTACTTGAATAATCTCAATCCCGAATTTCTCCGCAAACTCATGGTCGCGCTCATCGTGCGCTGGGACTGCCATAATCGCGCCGGTACCATAGCTCGCCAACACATAATCCGCGATATAAATCGGAACTTCTTTTTGGTTCACAGGGTTGATAGCCATGACGCCCTCGAGCTTCACGCCGGTTTTTTCCTTGTTCAATTCCGTACGCTCGAGATCGGATTTCATCGCAGATTTTTTCTGATATTCGGCCACCTCGTCTGCATTCGTGAACGGAATTTTCTTCAATAACTCGTGCTCAGGCGAGAGGACACAGTAAGTCGCACCGTAGAGTGTGTCGGGTCTGGTTGTGAAAACCGTGAATTTCAAATCTGAATTTGTAATCCCGAAATCAACCTCCGCACCCTCACTTCTACCGATCCAGTTTCTCTGCATTTCGAGAATACCATTCGGCCAATCGAGCTGGTCGAGCTCCTCGATGAGACGATCACCATACGCCGTGATTCGCATGAGCCACTGGCGCAAATTCTTCTTCACGACCTGACCTCCGCAACGCTCACAAGTCCCATTTACCACCTCCTCGTGCGCAATTCCGGTCTTACAATTCTCACACCAATTGATCGGTGCCTCCGCCTCATAAACCAATCTGTGATCATCAATAAATTTTCTTTTTTCTTCCTCGGTCAAATTTTCCGGAACATTTAATTCCGCAATCGGACGCGCTTTTTTCAGTTTAGGATCATACCAGCTATTCCAAATTTGCAAGAAAATCCACTGTGTCCATTTGAAATAATTCGGGTCAGTCGTATCCACCTCGCGACTCCAATCATAACTAAAACCGAGCGCCTTGATCTGGCGTTTGAAGGTCTTGATATTCTCCGCGGTCGTTTTGCTCGGGTGAGTTCCGGTCTTGATGGCGTAATTCTCCGCAGGCAAACCAAACGCGTCCCAGCCCATCGGGTGGAGCACATTTACCCCCTCCATTCTCTTTTTCCGTGAAAAAATATCCGTCGCCGTATATCCCTCCGGGTGCCCGACATGCAGACCAGCCCCGCTCGGATATGGGAACATATCCAGCACGTACATTTTTTCTTTTTGTGAGTTATCCTCCGCCTTGTAAATTTCTTTTTCGTCCCAATATGCTTGCCATTTTGGCTCGATTTCGAGGTGATTATAGCGTTCCATATTTTTAATTATTGATTAGCTTGTAAAGAAGTAATGACGGCGCTGAGCACGATGTCATCGGCTTTGCAACCGCGCGAGAGGTCGTTGACGGGTAGAGCGAGCCCCTGGAGTAGGGGGCCAATCGCTTGTGCACCCGCGAGTCTTTCCGTTAGTTTATAAGCGATATTTCCACTGTTCAGATCCGGGAAAACCAGCACATTTGCATCGCCTTGGATAGGGGAGTTGGGTGCTTTTTGTTTAGCAATTTCTGGCACAATCGCGCTGTCAGCCTGCATTTCTCCGTCTACTATCAGCTCGAGATTTTTTTCATTCAGGATTTTTTTCGCCTCTCTGATTTTGTCCAAAGCAGGGTGATCGGCACTGCCCAGAGTCGAGAAACTAAGCAAAGCAATGCGTGGTTCTTCGCTCAAAAGTTTTTTGCAACTCTCAGCACTCGCAATTGCAATGTCGGCTAGTTGTTCGGCATTCGGATCAGGATTTACCCCACAATCCGCATAAATAAGCGATTTCTCAGGCATAATCATCAAGAAACAACTCGACGCGGTTTTGATTTCGGGCTTAGTTCCAATGCACTTGAAACTGGCGCGTAGAACATCGGCTGTAGAATTGATTGCGCCTGCGACCATGCCGTCTGCTATTCCCATCTTGACCAACATCGCCCCGAAAAATAATGGCTTCACTAAGACCTCTCTAGCTTGTTCAGGAGTCAGATTTTCTTTTGCGCGAATCTGGCGATACAGCTCGACCATCTCGTCCATTCTCGCGAAATTCTCAGGAGAATATTCCCCCTCAAGTGTAATCGGTTTGGCAAGATTTTGGCTTTGGAGCTTGCTAATCGCCTCACGAGTACGTGGGTCATCAGTCGCCTCCGGCAAACAAATCACTTTCGGATTTTTTTGTGCCTCGGCATAAAGTCGTTCAATGATTTTCATGAGTTTAGTTTAGCGCTTTGATTTCGGTTTGGGAAGTTGATTTTTGAGCCAAAATTTGCTAAAATGTAATGAATATAAAAACAGAAATGAAAATTGTGAAAAAAATAATCTCGGCAGGAATGATGATTTTGGGGTGTTGTGTGTTTTTTGATGTGGAGGTGGCTCAGGCAGATGAATGCTCTGAGAAACTCACGATTTATCGTGAACTGCAAAGCCAAGACACCACTAAAGCCAGCCTCACCAAAGACGTTGAATCAAAAGAAAAGGCCATCACAGAAATCGAAAAGCAGATCAAGGATATCCAAATTATGATTGACGCCAAAAAACATTTGGCTAGTGATGCCTGCAAGGCTCTTGATGATGACGCTCAAAAAAATTATGAAAAAATCAAAGACTGTAACATCAAAT
>CAZJIT010000058.1:0-4153 GCA_964546155.1 uncultured Candidatus Peribacteria bacterium | reverse complement strand
GCCGTCTTCTGACATTTGGGTCATGTGCGTGATTTCATCATTCACAAAAAAGTCAGATTTATTGCCGGCGATGTTGGTGCGGACGATTTGCAAAAAATCTTCGTTGTGGGCGGGGGAGTATTGCTTGCCGTCGATTCCCAGTTCTTCAAAAAATCTCTCGGCACTATTTTCCGTACTCCACGCCATGACCTGCCGAGATTTGCGTGCATGAAATCCCAACTCAATAATTTCCAAAATATTTTCCGGCACACTTTCCAATAATTTCTCTTGAAAAAGTGGTACAAAACTCATGAGCGGAGCTTTCGGATTTTCGACACCGCTGACTTTCGCTTCCACGTACAGACTCATCAGCATCGAGAAATTATCCTGATCCAAAGCCACCGGTAAACCCTCTACCTCGATCGGACCAGTGATGCCGAGCAGATTTTCGATCAGACTTTGGTTAATTGCCACTACGCCATCGACTGTCACACCGCCGCCCTGCTCAAAAAAGTAAGTCGCCTGCTGAGCCGAGGTCGGGAAATCCGGAGAATAATTTGAATCACGCAGCCCCCACGTGTTCGTGATTCTTCCGAACCACGTCGGCGGTTTGATGGTGTTATTCAGTTGCCCATCATAATCATAAACATCTTTGATTTCCATTTTGGTCAGGCGGGCGTCATTGAATTCCACCAAAACCAGCGACCCGATAAACCCGCCCGTCGGTCTGATTTCATTTTTGTTTTGGAGGAGAATGAGATAACGCCGAGGATAGCGATGCCCCAAGAAATCCAAAACGTCCGGAAATTTCGCCAAAAAATCCTGAAATAAAGGCAGGTGATTTTTGAGTTGAGTGCGAATGAGCGTGAGCTTCTCGGACAGATTTACCGGTAAAATACTGACGTCCACTTTTTCCAGATTTTCCTCCGCCTTGACCAATAATTTCTCAATGTTAAGCCAAATTTCGTATTCGCCCATCAGCGCATCACTCACCGAAAAATCGCCCTCCGCCACCAAAATTTCTTTCCCAAAATCCAAAGTGCGTTGAGCGGATTTGAGCCCGAGGTCGGCGGCTTCTGCGAGATATTGCGCTGTTTCGAGCAAGTTTCTTCCCTGTCCGAGGAGTGATTCATCGTTTTCCATGGCGTTGGCGGTGGCGAGCAGTTCCGCTCCGAGATTGTTGATGGCGAGGAGATTGGTCTTGCCCGAGGAGAATAAATCTCCCGCCCCTGCCAAATCACCAGTTTTACCCACACTGAGCGCTTCCTCGAGATCCTGCAAAGCCGACATTGCTCGCATTTTCACATTTTTTTGCATGACGAGAGCGGTGCTGCCCGCACTCACCACGTTAAACACAAACGCCACCAAAACAGCCAAAACTCCGAATTTAAATAAAGACGAATTTGTGATTTTCCAGCCGTGCTCGATTTTTACCACCATGTATTTCCACGATTTTTTGTGCGCGTTGTTACCGATCACGTCTGCCAGCCTGCCTTTTTGGGAGGTAGGATTTTTGAGATCCAAAGCGCCTTTTCCCCGATTTTTATTTTCTTTGGGGATTTTGAGTTTGGAGGATTGAAACGGTAATAAATCGAAAAATTTCATCTTGCGGACATTTTAGCTTAATAATCCACAAAAGCACAAATCAGGACTTGAATTTTTTAGTAAAATTTGGTAAAATATGATGAAGTAAAAAATTAACAAACATAAAAATGAAAACAAATCTTCAAAAAATATTGGCATTCGTGTCAATCGCAATGCTCAACACCGGGCTAGCTCAGGCAGCGGATTTCGACACCACCGCTCCTGCCGACGTATCCAATGTCGTGGTTGAAAAAGTCACAGAAGACTCGATCGAGCTTTCTTGGGATAAGGCATCTGACGACACAGCTATTGGTAACTACAAAATTTATTTCGGTAAATCGTCCGTGCAAGTGGACGGTGGTTATTACGATGAGGAAGTTCTCACAGGTGACGCAGACACACAATACACTCTCGAAAATCTTGATTCAGGAGCGACTTATTACATTGCCGTGACAGCCTTGGATACAAATGAAAATGAAAGTTACAATTATAGTATCGAGGTAGAAGCGACTACCGAACAAAAAGAAGTATTGCACTACGCACCGGAAGACGAGCAAGTAGAGGAGGACGAGCCGGTAGCAGCCGTAAACGCAGGTAAAGTAAATGCTGAACTTACAGTAGATGCTGAATCAGGCAGTGCTCCTCTCAAAGTTAAATTTGATGCCAGTGAATCAACCCAAAAAGACGGAGCGATTGCTTCTTACGCTTGGGATTACAACAGCGACGGAATTGTGGATTCTACACTTCCCGCACCGAGCTACACTTTTACTGAGAGTGGCGTGTACGAGGTGAGCCTCGTCGTGACAGCGACTGACGGTCAGACCGATACAGCCGAAACTGTGATTACGGTTTGGGATACGGAGGTTGTGGATTATGTCGAGCCGGTGATCGAGGAGGTAGTTGAGGAAATTGTTCCAGAGGAAATTTCTGAGGAGGTAGCTCCAGTAGAAACTCCGGCAGAGCCGGAAGAAAATCTTCCAGAAACAGGACCAGCCCTTTTGATTCCGGTGTTGGTCGCAGGAGCAGGTGCGTTGATCACTCGACGCAGAAAATAATTTTTGCCAAAACACTCCGTCCCAGTGGCGGAGTTTTTTTGTTTTTGTTAAAATCACGACATGCGCAAAATCCTCATTTTTCTCGGGATCATCATCGCACTTTTGAGTGGGATTTATTTTGCTTTGGGTGATGGATTTTTGCACGTGACTTTCTTGGAAATTGGGCAAGGGGATAGCGTTCTTGTGCGTACTCCTCACGGACAAAATATCCTGATCGACGGTGGACCGGAGCGCACGGTGGCCGAGCGACTTGATGAAGAATTGCCTTTTTGGGACTACACGATCGACTACCTGATCCTTACGCATGCCGATAGCGATCATCTCACAGGGCTGATTGATGTGCTGCGGAGATACGAGGTGAGTGCAGTTCTGACTTCAGCTCAGTTTAGCACCAATCCGACCTACCAAGTTTTTCTCGAGGAAATCCAAACTCAAAAAATTCCCGTACAAATCATCAGCGCAGATGACGATATTTTTTTGGAGGAAAATTTAGTTTGGAATACGATTTATCCGCTTGATGAGATCTTCGATAATTCCAAAAATCTGAACAACCAAAGTGTGGTTGGGAGGTTGGTTTACGGTCAGACGAGTTTTTTGTTCACGGGTGATGTCGAGGCAGAGGGCGAATTCGAAATGTTCACGGCAGGTCAGCCACTCCGGAGCAATGTTCTCAAACTTTCACATCACGGGTCGTACACCGGCAACACCGAATTATTTCTCAAAACGGTCGCTCCGGATTTCACAGTCGTTTCTGCTGGCAAGAACAATCGCTACGGTCACCCCGACCGACGAGTTTTGCAGACTTGCGAGGATTTGGATTTAGAAGTTTTACGAACTGATGAGCTGGGAAGTTTGCATTTCATTTCCGATGGCAAAACTGTAAAATACCAACCATGAAACTCACACTTTATAACCAGGCCCGCCAAAAAATCAATCTCACGAAATTAAAAAAGATTGAGAAGTTATTTTCAGATATCGAGGGCGAAGTAGAAATTACTTTCGTGGGCAGAGAGCGCATTCGTCAGGCGAATCGTGATTTCAGATTCAAAGACAAGCCGACCGATGTGCTGAGTTTTGAGTATGCACAGGACGATTTGCTTGGTGAGATTTTGATTTATCCGCAGTGCTACACTCGCACTTTCGAGGAAATCGACCGACTGATTATTCACGGGATTTTGCATATCTTGGGATACGATCACGAGGGCGACGAGCTCGAGGCTCAGGAAATGGAAACAATCCAAGAACATCTCCTCACCAAATTTCGCAAAAGTTCCTAAAAATATCTGAACAAAAAATTTGTACAGCCTTTTTTTGTTGTACACATTTTTTATACAAAAAATCATTGCGCAAGTTATTTTTTTCCGCTAATTTGAAATTAGTTAATCAGGAAAACTTTTTATTTCTGAAACTTTATCCAAATATGGCTCGTGAAAAAATTATTGCCGGACTGGACATAGGTAGCAGTAAAGTACGTACTGTTGTCGGAGTTCTCGATCCGGAAAAAGGCACCCCAAATGTAATCGGCGTTGGCACAG
>CAZJIT010000057.1:0-4301 GCA_964546155.1 uncultured Candidatus Peribacteria bacterium | reverse complement strand
GTTATTTTTAGAAATATTTCTTGAAGAGTCTTTGGTTTTTTTATGAGAACTGTACTGCCAAACATAATCCGAACGCATTTCCCAAATACGCCCACCGGACTGCTCCGCATAAAGCTTCCCGTCTTGCCAAAACAAATTCACAATATCGTTGCGTGGAGATTGTGTTGATGCCAGTAGGTTGTTGTTTTTATCATAAATATCTATCTGAAAAGAGTGATGCAGGGCTAGCCTATCATCATTTGAAACCGCAAAAAAATCAGCAAAATCATATTTTTGAATTAGGTTTGAGGTTTCTTTGGGAATTAATTTCACCTCGCCCAAATCGGTGACTAAATCTCTTTTGATATTTATTTTCTTGGTCCAGCTGTAAAAACCGTCCCTGGAAAAAGATAAAATGTGGTTATCGATGGATAAATTATTGAGGGTACAAGGAGTTTTTTGATTCAAAATTTCATTATCCAAAAATATTTCCGCGCCATGGCTGATATTTTGCAAGCTTAAGACGCCGGATTTGATAACCTGACGCTTCACGGGATCTATTTGATAACCGTAAGCTGTAATCAACGACCAGCAAAGAACCAGCACAAAAAGCAGAACAAAAAATAGATTCCAAAAAACTATCTTGATGATCGACGGCTTAGCTTGAAGCATTTTAGCTTATTTTGACAATTTTATATTCAAATTTGCCGGCTGGACATTCGTAGCTTACTGTTGCACCTTTCTTTTGCCCAACTAGAGCGGCCCCGAGCGGAGATTCATTACTGATTTTATTATTTTCAATCTCAACCTCAGTGGTACCAACAATGGTAAATGTTGTATTTGGCTCTTTGTTTGTGAGATTTTCAACCTCAACCAATGAGCCCAAATTAACTACGTCTGCACTGGATTTTGTCTGTCCGACAATTTGCGCATTTTTGATTTTTTGCTCAAGGTCAATAATACGCCCCTCGATGAAAGCTTGTTCATTTTTAGCTTCTTCGTATTCTGAGTTTTCAGAAAGATCACCGTAACTAATCGCTTCACGAAGACGTTCTGCGACCTCTTTGCGTCCACGGGTTTTTAGATCTTCTAATTCTGCTTGAAGTTTACCGAGGCCCTCTTTGGTAAGTTGTAGTTTTTCTAGCATTTTATGATTTTTTAAATTGATTGATAAAATTATTCACGGATCTTCACAGATGTTGGGTGATCCTTGAGTTTTTGGAGGACTTTTGCTTCGATTTGGCGAATGCGCTCACGAGTCACGCCAAACTCCTGACCAACCTCCTCGAGAGTGTGGGTAATACCGTCTTGAAGACCGAAGCGCATGACGATAATCTTGCGCTCACGACTAGAGAGATATTGAAGCATTTCATAAATATTTTCTTTAAGAACTTGCTTGTGAGTTGCTTCTGCTGGAGAAGTCGCCTCCTCGTCCTCGATAAGATCTCCAAGCTTGCTATCCTCCTCGCTACCAACAGGCGCCTCAAGAGAAATGATATCCTGAGAAATCTTGAGAATGTGCTTAACTTTGCGTGGCTCGAGCTCTGTTTCTGCAGAAAGCTCCTCGATGGTTGGTTCACGACCAAGCTCTTGCACAAGACGACGCTGAGTGTGAGTAAGTTTGTTGATTGTTTCAACCATGTGAACAGGAATGCGAATGGTGCGAGCTTGATCGGCAATCGCACGAGTGATCGCCTGACGAATCCACCAAGTTGCGTAAGTTGAAAACTTGAAACCACGCTCCGGATCAAATTTCTCGACTGCACGAAAAAGACCGATGTTGCCCTCCTGAATAAGATCGAGAAGTGAAAGACCACGACCGATATATTTCTTGGCAATTGAAACTACGAGACGAAGATTGGCTTCTGCGAGCTGTTGCTTGGCAATCGGATCATTGCGACGAATGCGACGTGCAAGACGACGCTCCTCATCAGCGGTTAGCAATTTTACTTTACCAATTTCGGCAAGATACATGCGCACCGAATCGTTCGATAGTTCGTGCAAATTAGAAACTTCCTGCTTTTCGTCGTCCTCTTCCTCATTTTCATCTTCAAATTCATCATCTTGTGGCTCACCCTCCGTTTTGTCGGCATTTTGAAAATCCTTGTCTCTTTTTTCTGTTTTTTTATTATCATCTCTGCTTTCTTTTTTGGCTTCTTTCTCCCAAATAAGACTCTGTTTCATGTCGATGACATCAATACCCATTCTGAAGAAAACACTATAAACCTCATCGAGTTTAATGAGGTCATTTTCGATACCAGGCATTGCCTTCATGAGCTCTTCTTGCGTAATGAATTTTTGCTCACGACCTTTTTTGATAAGCCCCTGAACCTCCGGAGAAAAACTATCGAGCTCTTCTTGAGTTGGTTGGGCGATAAATTTGCGTGCTTTGGCCATTTAATTTCTACTATTTCTGATAAAGCCGAAATGTAGCGAGAATCTGACTCAGTTTTTGGAGGAGGCGGGCTTCTTCATCAGGATTATTTTCCTCATGAGCCTTTTGGATTTTTCGCTTTATTTCCTCTTGTTTCACTGAAACAAATTGTTTATAGAGTCTAGTCAAAATCTTTTTGAATTCAATTTCCTGTTCTTTTTCTGGGAAATTTTCATATTTTTCGGAGATTATCAGCTCTGCAAGCTGTATTTGCTCCTTCTCTTCCTCAGAAAAATTATCATCTAAAAAGACTTTTTCTTTCTCTTGTTCCTCAGAATCATAGTATTTCTGCAGAAAATTGCAAGTCTTTTTTAAAATTTCATTGTCCAGCAACTCCACATGAATATTTTTTGCCCATTTCGGATTATTCATAACAAAACCTAAAATATGCTGCTCCAAATTATGTTTCGGCTTTTGGGGTTTGGTGTTTTCTGTTTTTTGGGAGGGTTTTTTTGTTTTTAATTCAGAATTGATAGTTTGAGAACCCACGCCGATTTCCCTCGATAAGTCATTGATGTAAGTTTCACGCTCGACCGGACTTGGAGTTGAGTTGAGATATTCCGAAAGAACCTGAACGATTTTACGTTTATCAGTGGCGCTTCTGCCATAAAAATCCAGCGCCTTTTTCTTGAGAAATTCCCAAGCTGGCACAGGATGAGAAATGATTTCTGCCCATTTTTCGGGATTTTTGCGAATAAACTCGTCGGGATCTTTGCCGGACGGAATCTGAGCAACATAAAGCTCAACTTCAAGTGGTTGAGCAAGCATTATCGCTCTGGCGGTGGCTTTTTGTCCGGCTTGATCAGCATCGAACGCAAAAACGATTTTCTTGGTAAAACGCCTGATTTCACGAACCTGATCCTCGGTCAGAGCTGTGCCGCACGGAGCGACCGTATTCTCGAAACCAGCCTGATGCGAAGTGATAACATCAAAATAACCCTCCACTAAAACAGCGTAACCCTTTTCGCGAAAAGACTGACGAGCCTGCGAAAGTCCGAATAAAATTGAGGATTTTTTGTAA
This sequence comes from uncultured Candidatus Peribacteria bacterium, assembly GCA_964546155.1. Taxonomy (GTDB): domain Bacteria; phylum Patescibacteriota; class Gracilibacteria; order CAZJIT01; family CAZJIT01; genus CAZJIT01. Next base: position 867 of record CAZJIT010000057.1, on the reverse strand, counting down.
AGTGGGGATTCGGAAGAATTGAGATATTTTGGTTCACCTTTGTCCATGATTCTCCCACCAAAAGCCACGAAACTGCCTTGGGCTGAGGTAATCGGAAAAATAATCCTGCCCCTGAAACGATCATAAATTTCGCCATTTACATCTTTACTGCTCGCCACTCCGGACTGGAGGATTTCTTTGGGTGAATAACCCTTTTTCTCGAGAAAAGTGTGCAAGGTGTGAAATTCGTCTGGGGCATAACCAAGCCTAAATTTGGAAATTGTTTCAGGCTCCATTCCCCTGCCGTCAAAATAATTTTGCGCTTCTTTGTTTTCCTTTAGCTTCTGCTCAAAAAAAGTGGCAGCCTCATCAGTAATTTCTCGTAATTTATCTTTGAGTTCTTTTTTTACACCGGTTTGATTTTTTTCTAGAGTCACGCCGGCTTTATCCGCTAAAATCTGCATCGCTTCGGAAAAATCAACTTTTTCCTGCATTTCGATAAACTTGAACATATCACCACCAACCCCGCAGCCAAAACAATAAAAAAGCTGTTTTTCTTCGCTTACGGTGAAACTTGGAGTTTTTTCTTTATGAAAAGGACAACAAGCCTTGTAGGTTCGACCTGCCTTTTTGAGTTCGACGTACTCGCCCACAATATCGATGATATTGAGCCGATTTTTTATTTCTTGCACATTGTCCATGGTGTAACAAATTTCCCCTAAAAATCGTCTTTGGTCAAGAGAAGTTTGACAAAGATAATTTCACTCAGTAGATTAAGTAAGGTTTTTCGTTATTTGATTTTTTTAAGGAGAATGAAAATGGAGCTGGGTTGGTTTTGGATTTTGGCGTCAAACTCTAAAAAAGCAGAATGTCGAAACATTCTGCGAG
>CAZJIT010000056.1:0-4376 GCA_964546155.1 uncultured Candidatus Peribacteria bacterium | reverse complement strand
TCCACAAATCAATTTTTCTTTGAGGTTTAGGCTTATCAGAAATTTTTTTGTGTTATTTTGCAACTCGGCCTGATAGCAGTTTTTTTTGACAGACCGCAGTTCGCCCGAGCCGATAAAAGCCTCACCTCCTTGCGTAAAAATCACATGCACCATTTTCATATTTTCCCTTTCTCTATCCCCCGAAATATTCAAATATCAAAAAAACAAAACTAGTTCAGCACTTTAGCAGAGATATTTTTCCGATGCAACTATTTTTTACGGAGCATCATCAGCCCGTCATCGCCGTCCGTCGGCAGCACGATTTTTTCATAATTTTTTTCCTCGGCGAGAGCGGCGTAGAGCGCCTGAGTTTTCTCGGGGAATTTCACCACATCATCAAAAACCACCACGCATTTTTCATTCATGAGTGGCTTGATCAATTTCCAATAATCGGCGTAGAGGGTTTTTTGCGCATCGACAAAAATCAGGTCAAATTGCTCCTCGAGTGTCGGTAAAATCTCCACCGCATTTCCGAATTTGATCTCCACGATGTCCTGCAAATTTTGCGTAGCGATATTTTCCAGCGCCTTCTCGTAGCTCGGCGTAGAAATCTCCAAACCGAGTAAGCGGGGATTGGGTTGCTGAGAAATCGCATCAGCCAGCCAAATAGTCGAGTACCCGTTCGCCGTCCCGATCTCGAGAATTTTCTCGGCGTCGATCATCTGCACCAAGTCATGCAAAAACTTCCCCACATTTTCACTCACATTGGGAATGTTTTTTTGCTCACCGTATTTTTTCATTTCTGCGAGAAACTGTCGTCTTTCCAGATTCATTATTCGAGAGTGGTTAGGAAATACATCACAAAAATTCCCAAACTGATAAACGCAAATTGTCCGAGCGAATCAAGTGCGGAATTTTTTTTGTGGAGCATCGGGATCAGGTCGCTCGCTCCGATGTAAATAAATCCGCCGGCGGTGAGAGGGAGGAGGTAGGTCGTCAGGATTTCCAAATCAGGGTTGAGCCAGAGAACAAAAATCGCACCCAAAAAAGCCGTACAAGCAATCAGAAAATTTGCCCAAAGAGCTTTTTTGTGCGAGTAGCCAGCGTGAACCAAAGTCGCATAATCACCGATTTCCTGCGGGATCTCGTGCAATAAAACCGCCAAAGTCGTCGCCACACCCAGCTCCATACTCACGAGATAACTTCCTGCGATCAGCGCACCATCGAGCAGGTTGTGCACGCCATCACCGACGAGATTCATGACGGCGACGGGGTGCGTGTGTTCACAGTCGTCCGGCAAGTGATGACAGTGTCGCCAGCGCAGGATTTTCTCGAGAATGAAAAAAAGCAAAATCCCACCCAAGACGAGCAACGCCGGTACAGTCGAGTGAGCATTTTCCGAAAAAGTCTCCGGAATGATGTGCAAAAAAGCATCACCGAGAATCGCTCCGACTGTAAACGCCACCAAGAAAATTATTATTTTTTGGAGGGTGGTCTTGCTCATCGCCAAGGCAAAAATCCCCAGCAATGAAACCAAGCTGATAACCGCTACCGAAACGAGAGCGTGTGTCCACATATTTTATTATTTTAGATTTTCTTCGATAAGGTGCTTGAGTTTTTTGAGAGCGTTTTTCATATTTTCGTGCTGATGACGAGTAGTCTGGTCGTTTACCTCCACGTGCCCCTGCGGAAATTTCCGCAAAAGTTTTTCGCGCATTTCCTGAGGGAGGGGGAGTTGATTGATTTCCACCCGCAGCTGCACCTTGGTAGCGACCTTGTTTATATTTTGTCCGCCGTGACCATGCGCATGCGTAAAGTGATGCTCGATTTTGTCCAGAGTCAGCTCGTACTTGTCGAGGAGGTAAATCGGCTCGTGATGAATGTGTCTGTTCATACTTTCATTATAATTATTTTCCCAAATAAAAAAAGCAAGACTCTCAGCAGCCCTGCTTTCGTGAAATTATGCGAAGTATCCTGCGTAAACAAAATACACACCCAAAGCCAAAGCAAAAATTCCCATGAGGTGCATCATTCCTTTCATTTTGCAGTAGCTTTTACGAATGAGAAACTCGGGCTGAACGATAAGCAACGCACCCTTGACCGCCCCTCCCCAAGCAAAAAGAGTCACTAAGCCAGCAAGATTGTATTCCCAGATATTGTGCTGAAGAATCAAAGCCGTGCAAGCAATCATCATTACAATTCCCGTGAAATAAGCCACCGCTCCCTTGCGAAAATCCTCGATAATATCGCAAAAATATTTCTGATCAAAAAGCATCTTCAGACCAATGGCAACGTACAGCGGGCCAAGCAGCTGAACAATAAAAATAGTGAGCTCGTTCATGTGAATGAATTAAAAAATAGAACGCACGGAAAAAACAAAACAGCGCCCCGCTCAAAGCTGAGATTTTTTGAGAGTTGCACATATTTATTTGTTATTTTCTCCTGACTAGATTTTAGCACATAATCTCAAAAATAAAAAAAGCCGAGTTTTCTCGGCTTAATATTTTTGGTTTATTGCTCGCTACGATAGATGATTTCCGCCATCTCGCCACGAGTGAGGTTGTGCCCTGGGCTGGTGTTTATGGTATTCAACAACCCAAGCTCATTTGCCAAATCAACGTACTTTTGATACCACGCTCCGCTTTTTTCAGGAATCTCGAAATCCGACATATTTGCTGCTGCCTCGAGGATAATCTTCAGCCCCTCAGCTAGGTTGATGTTGTTTTGTGGACGGAAAGAACCATCGCTATATCCACCGATAATTCCCATATTTTTTGCCTTACAAACAAACCTCGCATACCATTCTCCCTTCACATCAGAAAGACAACTGGAGCCTGTAATGGTGTTATCATCATAACTTGCCGCAATGATGATCTTGGCAAATTCTGCACGGTTGAGTGGCTGATCCGGCTTAAAACTCCCATCACCATAACCTTGCACCACTCCGTTATTTTTCACATAACAAATCGAATCTTCGTACTTATGATAAGCCGTATCTGTGAAACAAGAATCATCATCAACCTCTACTTCATCTCCGGTAGCTGTATCGGCACTCTCTCCCGCAGCAATATCAAACGTATCTCCACTGTCTGCATCATAAACCTCTACCTCACCTTCCTCGACCGTAGTGGTACCGGTTTCTGTTTCGGGGTCGTAAGTCACGGTATAAACGGTTCCCTTTGGGCTGTTAATTCCACTTGGTGTAAAAATAGTCGTCTTGGCACTACCCGTGTCATAGGCTTTTACTTTTCCGGAAAAGAGAAATCCAATCGTATCTGTGATTTTGGCATAAACCGTAGTAGTTGAATCAATCGTTACATTCATTTTTCCTACGGTAGCTTTTTTGCCTTTGAGAATTCCAACTGCTTTACGAATTGAATCATCTACATTCAGATTCCACTCGCTCATGTTTTGGTACATCGTTAATTTTTGCATGTAGGCCACTCTGGTTTCTCCACGATCGTTGGACATTTCATCAGTTCCAACACCAAAGAGTTTGTTGGCGGCATCTTGCGCCGGTGCAAAACCACTTATCGCAAATTCCAAAATGCGACGATAAACCGCATATTCGAGCTCCTGGCGTGCTTGTGTTACCACAAGACTTTCACCAACACACTGTCCGCCAACTAACTCGGTGTACTCTAGACAAGCACAAGCCTTGCTACTCTCGTCCCAAGTTGCCAAATCTCCATATTTATTTTTACAATCTTGCTTGAGATATTCTTTGGTATATTCACATCGGGTTGTTCCACTTTTTCTGGTGGCGTAAGCTCCCGAATCACAACGACAACCCGTGGTAGAGTTCGTATCCGAATGAGCCGCACCATATTTGTTTTGGCATTGTGTGTCGGTCATTTCATTCGAGCTAGAGCTAGAGGTTGTTGTCGTGGTCGTTGTAGTCGTAGTTGTGGTAGTTTGAGTTACGGCCGCTTTACAACAGGCCTTTAGTGGGTTGGCACAATCCACATTTTCCGGTTTTTGCAAATTACACTCCTCGATACAATCCGCAAAATTTGTACAACCATTATCATCTGGGTAATTCAGCGCCTGAGCATAAGTCAAACACCAATTCCATCTCGGCATATCGGTACATTTCGAATTACAATCCGAGAAAGCTTTTTGTTCTGCCAAACGCTTGGTTTCGCAGGTATTGAAAGTCGCTTCACATGCCGCCAATCCGCCAGTGTAGTTTGGATATTTCGAATCCGAATAGCCAAAATAATCACAGTCATAGCCAGCTTGCGCCAGTGAAAAGTTCGTCAAAAATATTCCGATCAAAGCGGAAGTAAAAATTGTTTTTCTCATTTTTTTGGGGTGATGATTTTTCTTCATTATAACTTAAAAAAAATCTTGCACAACAAAACCCGAGATCGATTCTCGGGTTTTATGATTTTTGA
>CAZJIT010000055.1:0-4476 GCA_964546155.1 uncultured Candidatus Peribacteria bacterium | reverse complement strand
AAACGCAAGCAATTTTACTCTTAGTTTTATTGGTGGCATTCGCCCCCAAACCCTGCGCTCATTTTAAAAATTCTCGGCACATGTCCGTGAATTTTTTTATTTGCGGGTCGCGCTCACGCGCTCCAGAAACAAAAAATCCTAAACCGCTCAAATCTTGGGCGGTTTTTTGATGCGCTAAATAATTGCAAGAAAAAGAAAAATGCCGTATAATCAGTGCACCATGACCAAGAAAAATAAAAAACAAGACAAGGGAAAAATGAGGCTCCGAGCGAGTTATTTCGGGGCGGTAATCTCGGCGATGCTCATCGGCGGGGGTGTGTATTTTTTCCTGCTTAACGTCCTGCGTCCGGTGCTCACTCTCTCGATCACGGCGCTGGTCATTACTTTGATTTTTACGGTTTTGCTCGTCAGCGAGATCTATCGCCAAAAGAAAAATTTTTGGGCGTTTTTGCTCACGGGGTTGTTGATCGGCGGGTATTTCGCAGGGTGGAATTTTTATCCGCTCCCGCTCGCCGGTGCTGTTCTCGTGCTTGGTTTTTGGCTCGGAACGACGATGACGAGTTTGTTTGCGGTATTTGCTTTTGCGCTGATCACGCTGGCAAATCCGGCAAATATCTGGGTTACGCTCGGCACGGTGCTGCTGACTTTGGCTTACCAACGCCATTTCATCACCATTCGCAACACTTACAAATTCTTCTTTCTTTATTTTATTCTCAGTGCGAGTCTGCACAGTCTGCGTGTGGAGATGGATTTTTATCAGGTGCTCAACACCTCCCTCCTCGACACCACGATCGTTTTTGCGTTTTTCATCATCGGGGTGTGGTTTTTTGTAAATATTTTCCGCAAAACATTTTTCCTCCGCTTGCTCGAGTTATTAAATCCGAAAGACAAACTCCTCAGCGAGCTCAAGAAAAAAGCTCCCGGGACGTATCACCATTCTTTGCTCGTGGCGACGATCGCCTCGTACACCGCCGAGCGCATCGACCACGCTGACCCGCTTTTGACGCAGGTTGGTGGGCAATTTCACGACATCGGCAAGATGTTTCATGCCAAGAGTTTCGTGGAGAATCAGTACGACAAAAATGTCAAAACCAGTCGCACTAAGGATCACATTCTCGCACACGTGAACGACGGCATCAGAATCGCCCAGCGCTACAAACTGCCCGAGGCGGTGCAAGACATCATTCGCACGCACCACGGCGACACCGTGACGGGGTTTTATTTCGCAGAGAAAAATCGTGCCAAGGGTTCAAATCGCAAGGTCAAGGTCGAGGATTTCCGTTACCCTGGACCAAAACCGTGGACCAAGGAACAGGCTCTCGTGATGCTCGCTGACAGTACCGAGGCAGCGATTCGCTCCAAGGGCAAGCATCAGTTTACCAAAAAAGAGCTCGAGGAAATCGTAAATGAAATCATCACGAGCAAGGTCAAGACACGTCAGCTCGACGACTGCCCGCTCACCATGCACGACATTCGCAAAATCCGCAAATATTTCGTGGAGATCCTCGTAGCGATCAATCATGCTCGTGTGAATAACGAAGAAGAGGGCAAGAAGTAAAATTTCTCACAAATTATTTTGCGACGGTTTTTAATTTAGCCTTCGGCAGAGCGGAGTCGCTCCACACACCTCACTCCACACACCTCACTCCACACACCTCGTTCCACACACCTCCCCACCCCACAACTTAAATCTTCAGAATCGCAGACTGGAGAGTTTTCGGTGCAGGAGTCAGACTCTCGCAGGTTTTTTGGTGAACCAAAACCGTATCCTCAATCCGCACCCCGCCAATCCCCTCGTGATATCGCCCCGGCTCAATCGTCACAATCTGATTTGCCAACAAACAATCCTCTGACTTGGGCTTGAGATTGGGTAATTCATGAATCTCCAAACCAACGCCATGCCCCAAACCATGACTTACAAGCTTTTCACCATGAATTGGAAAAGTATAAGACTCGTATTTCTTAGCCAAATAACTCGCACTCTGCCCTGCATGCACCTCACCCATTGCCTCGGTCTGGATCGCAAGCACATGCTGATAAATTGCCTTTATTTTCTCGCTAGGTTCTCCCGCAAAAAGCACCCGACTGCAATCTGATTTATAACCCTGCACCTCCACCCCAAAATCCAGCTGAATCGCATCACCCCTGCGCAATTTCCGCTCAGAGAGCTGATGATGCGGAATCGCCGTATTCTCTCCAAATGCTACGATACTTCCAAACGCCAACTCGTCCGCACCGCATTCTCTCGCCAATTTCTCCAATTCCCACGCCAAATTTTTCTCGGTCATGCCCAGCTTGATTTTCTTCTTTATTTTCGCAAAAACCTTACAGGTAATCTTGCCAGCCCGACGCATGAGCTTGAGCTCGGCTTGGGATTTATTCGCCCTCAAATCCTCCACAGAAACTTGTGCAGGAGAAAGTTTTATTTTTGAGCTGAACATCTTTTTCAGATATTCAAGATCACCCACAGTCACCCTACCAGATTCAAAATCCAGAGTTTTTATTTTCTTCTTCACTAAATAATCTCGCAAAGCAAACTTATCTTCCTTTGGCAAAATAACAAGCTCAACTCCACGAGATAATTGAGTACGAGCCACAGCGATATAACGCGGATCAGTCGCAAAATAAGCTGATTTTTTGGTTACAATCAACATACCAGATGAGCCCGTAAAGCCAGTCAGATAGTAAAGATTTGGCTGACTAAGAATAAGCATCGGCTTCTTGATCCGATCTTGAAAGTTCACTAAATTTCTCATTTTTTATAAGTTACGAAGACACCATTTAATCTTATCTTCACTACTTTCACATTCATTCGGACAATCCGGTAATATTTTCTTCACAATCTTCTCCTCATAACCCAAACTCACAAGCGCATCTATCACATCCTGATCAAGAATCTCCCCGACCGTAATCTCCCCACTCGTCTTGAGCTCAATCTTATTTTTGAGGTCAATGCAAATCTTCTCGGCAGTTTTCTTGCCCACACCTTTTGCCTCACTTACATAATTACTATCACCATTAAGAATGGCTTGCTTGAGCTTATTGATAGGCATATCAAAGAATCCCAAGGCAGTCTTAGGTCCCACACCTGAAACTGAAATCAGTTGCTTGAAAAACTTCAACTCATCCTCCTCTGCAAACCCATACAAATCCAAAACCCCCTCAGCCACTCTGGTATAAATCCAAAGTCCTAATTCCTTACCCTCTTTCACATCTTCCAGCAATTTCTCAGAAACAAAAACCAAATACCCGACCCCACTCACATTAAGAATGAGTGAAGTTTCGTTTTTGCGGAGAATAGTACCGATGAGATATCCGATCATGACTCTACTTTAACATTGATTGTTGTATCTTGCCAACCATTCGGACTTGAAATTCGCGAAATTATCCTGCTCAATCGCCTCGCGAATATCCCGCATTAAATCAAAATAAAACTTAAGATTGTGCATCGTAGCAAGACGCTGACCCAGTGCTTCGTCATTGCGGAAGAGATGATGTAAATACCCGTAAGTAAATTGGGGAGCCACTTCAAGCGGTCTTTCATCATGGATAAATTTCGCATTCTTTAGGTTGATCTTACCATCACGAGTAAACAAGGTGGCATGACGAGCGTTGCGCGTTGGCATGACACAGTCGAAAAAATCCACGCCACGTTCCACCGCCTCGAGCAAATTCTCCGGAGTACCCACCCCCATGAGGTATCGCGGCTTCTCACTTGGCAATTCAGGCAAAGTCGCCTCGAGCATTTCGTACATTGTTTCGGATTTTTCACCCACCGCTAGCCCACCGATCGCATACGCAGGAAAATCCAAAGCGACAAGCTGTTGTGCGGATTTTTTGCGCAAATCGGGATAAACACTCCCCTGCACGATTCCAAGCAACCACTGATTTTTGTTTTTGTGAGCGGCTAAACTCTGCTCTGCCCATCTAGTCACTCGCTCGAGATTCGCTTCAGCATATTTGCGGTCACATGGAAATGGGGTGCACTCATCAAACGCCATAATCATGTCCGCCCCGAGCTTATTTTGAATCTGAATCGACTTCTCCGGGGTGAAAAAAAGCTTAGTGCCATCGAGATGACTTTGGAAATGAACACCGTCATCGACTACCTTGGTACCCCCGAGAGAAAAAACCTGAAAACCACCCGAATCGGTCAAAGTTGGCCCATTCCAACCCTCGAACTTCGCCAAACCACCGAACTCCTGCACAAGATCCTCACCGGGGCGGAGATGTAGATGATAGGTATTGGAAAGCAAAATCTGCCCACCGAGCTCACGAATTTCATGGGGCATAACGCCGGCTTTCACCGCCGCCCGAGTTGCTACTGTCTGGAAAAACGGGGTCTGAAGCTCGCCGTGTGGAGTGGTCAGGACACCACGTCTTGCTTCTCCGGATTTGGTTTTGAGTTCAAAATTAAAAGTCATGGCTCCACTCTAGCAAATATTTCACCAACACAAAAGCCCACCATTATTTCAG
>CAZJIT010000054.1:0-4506 GCA_964546155.1 uncultured Candidatus Peribacteria bacterium | reverse complement strand
TGAATTTGTTGCGGACGGATTTGCTCGAGAAGGTGAAAAAAGGTGAAAATGCCGAGCGGGAAATCGCACGGATCGAGAGTTTTTATCGGGCGTATCTCGACCTCGGCCGCAATCTTAACAAAAAACTCGTCATGGAGCACTTGATGTTGAATTTTTAGCTAAATGCAGGTAAAATCTTTTCGTAAAATTTAAAAATATCTGAATTAAAATACATGCAAGTTATTACACTGAGGTCGCTCTACACGCACAGCATGCTCAATGTCCCCTATCAGGACGAGTATGTGAATTACAAGCACGGGGATAAGGTCGTTTACGTCGATGAAGCTGAGGAGGAAACGCACGAGGAAATCGCACAGGTGGAGATCACCGAGCACGATTATCCGGACAAAGACAGCATCAACTACACCGTAAAAGTGATACGTGAGGCTAGCGATCATGACCTGCAAATGTTCAATTCTTATCAGGATCAAGCGCCTGCCTGTCTCCAGAAATTTCATGAAATCAATGTCCAACACGGCTCACTGATGCACCCTTTGCGTTGCACTTTTTCATTGAATGGCAATCGTGTGCATTTCATTTTTACGGCGGCAGAGCGTGTGGATTTTCGTGATTTCGTCAAGGATTTGGCACGCACCATCAAAAAGAAAATTTACCTCCGCCAAATCGGGCCAAGAGATCGTGCACGCCTCGTCGATGGCTACGGACGCTGCGGTCGCAGATGTTGTTGCTCACAGTTTTTGACGAACTTGGACGGGGTGAACATGGACGCTGCTCGTGTGCAGGGCATTGTGGGCAAGGGGTCAAGCAAGCTTTTGGGTTGTTGCGGCAAGCTTCTTTGTTGTTTGAATTACGAAGTGGAAACTTATCGCCAAATGGAGGAAATGTTTCCAAACGAAAAGCAAAAAGTCACTCTCAAAAAAGACAAAGTCAAAGCAACGGTGATTGGACGAGATCTGCTCAACAGAAAACTGCGCCTCATCACTGAAAACGAAAAGTTCATGGTGGTGGATTTGGACGAGGTGGAGTTCACCAAGCGCAAAAGTGAATCAAAAAACGAAAATGCGCCAAAAGAAACTAAAATAGAAGACTAATGATTCAAATGTATTTATTGCTCGGTTCGGTGGGGTTGTTGATTTTGATTTTTAGTTTTGAGGCGGTGCACCTCCAAAATATCGAAAAATTGCGCAGTCGTGTGGCGGAGAAAATCAAACTCCAGAAGCGGGCGGAAAGGATCGAGGAATCACAAAAAATCACGGAGGAGCGTCGTTCTGAGCGTGCCAAGAAAAAGATCGATACCAGTCTTTTGCCTGAGATCAAAGCGCTTTATCGTCGGGCGGAGGCGGATCTTTCTCGGGGAAATATCGAACATGCTGAGCAGATTTTGGTGCAACTGCTGGCACTCGATCCGGAGCATCTCGGTGGCAATGAAAAATTGGCGCTGATTTATCTCAAGACCGATCGAGCTAAAAAAGCGGAAATCATTTACCTCAATTTGCTCAAAAAACAGTTTAACAATGCGGTGATTCTTTCGAATTTGGGATTGGCTTACTACAAACAAAGTAATTATCGTGATGCGATCGCTTCGTACGAGCGGGCGATCGGGATTGATTCCAAAAAAGCGGCACGTTTCGCTTCGCTCGGGCAGATTTACCTCCTCACTCGTCAGCCCAAAAAGGCTTTGGAGAATTTTGAGCGGGCGTTTCGTCGGGATCGTCGTAATGTCGAATATCTTTTTCTGATGGCGGAAAGTCACAAGCAAATGGGTAAATGGGGCAAAGCTCGTGAAATTATCGAGAAAGTTTTGCAGATTCAGCCGTACAACCAGATCGCCAAGGACGAACTCCGCAAACTTTCCGAACAGCACGTTTTGGCAGAGCCCGAGGAGCTCGCTTAGGAGCGTAGCGACCGTGAGTGCGATTTTCACGGGCGTGTACCGAGAAAATCGTAAATGAACGCAGGGTAGTCCGCAGGACGTAGGGAACGAATGTTCCCTGTTTGACATACCCACAGCACGTTTTGGCAGAGCCCGAGGAGCTCGCTTAGGAGCGTAGCGACCGTGAGTGCGATTTTCACGGGCTTTTTTGTGATACAAAATGAGCGACTCCTTGCTGCCGCAGGCTTGTTTTTATTTTCGCTTACTAAAAAACCCGCCCAGATCGGATGGGTGTTTTGTTTTTTACAAATTATCTGACACGCTCCACGTACTCGCCGGTTTCAGTGTTTACACGGATTGTTTCACCCTCGTTCACGAAAAGTGGCACGTTGATGCTGTGGCCGGTTTCGAGCTTGGCTGGCTTGGTGCCGCCCTGCGCTGTGTCCCCTTTCACCCCCGGAGGTGTGCTGACGATTTTGATTTCGACTTTCGGCGGGAGTTTGATGCCCACCGGCACGCCGTCCACGAAGACAATGTGTAAATTCAATCCATCGGTCAAAAAGTTCGCATCTTCACCGAGCTGGTCTTTGGTAAATTCGCACTGTTCGTAGTTTTCTGAATCCATAAAAGTGTAATCCTCTCCTGAATTATAAAGAAATTGGCCCATCTTGCTGATCACCTCCACCTCGTCAAATTTATCGCCACCTTTGACGGTGATGTCACGTGTGGCACCGGTTTTTACATTGCGTACTTTCGCCTTTAGAACACTGCTTCCACGCCCCATAACCGCTTGCGACCAGTTGAGTACCATCATCGGCTCACCGTTTACATCGATTACTACCCCTTTTCTAATGTCTGACATCTGAATAACTCCCATAAAAAAATTTAAAAATTAACAAACCAAATATGGCACAAAAATATAGATTTGTCCAGTGTAAGAGTGATTATTTTTTCAGTGAACGTAAATAATTGTCCAAAACAATTTCACGCTTTTCGAGATTTTGCAGCTCGGCGAGAGTGAGCCAAGCGTACTCGGTGTGTTCAGGATTGAGTTTGATTTCGGCCGTTGGATTTTGGAGGACGCCGTCGTAGAGATTGAATCCGACTCTTACGCCACGCACGCACTCGCTCTCGATTTCAAAAGAAAAAATCTTGTCGCCAATCAAAACCTCGGCTCCGATTTCCTCCCTGACTTCACGGCGGATTGTTTCATCGTAATCTTCGTTTTCCTCGGCCTTGCCACCGGGGAGATCCCAGTGCTCGGCGTAGCGTTTGCATTTGTCCGTACGCAAAAGCACGAGATATTTTCCGTCTTTCTCGATCAAAATTTTGTGCGAGTGGAGCATTTTTGGTTTAGACAAGGAGAGTGCCTTTAGGACTAAATTTTTGCATTAATTCTGCAACTTCTTGCTTGATTTGGCTGAGAGCGGCCTCGTCCTCGACTGCCTGAGCAGTGCGAGCGATCCATTTTGCGAGTTGTTGCATTTCCGGTTCTTTCATTCCCAGCGTGGTGATTGCCGGTGTACCCATGCGCACTCCGCTCGGTTTCCACGGTTTCGGGTCGCCCGGGACAGTGTTTTTATTACAAACAATTCCTGCTTTTTCGAGTGCTTCGGCCATGATGGTGCCGTTTTCGGTGCGGACATTTTCGGCGCTGCGACTACAATCGATGAGAATGAGGTGGTTATCTGTTCCTCCGCTCACGAGGTTGAATCCCTCGGCGAGTAAACCCTCGGAGAGAGCTTTGGCATTTTTTACGACTTGTTCGGCGTAGGTTTTGTACTCGGGGGTTTTGGCTTCCTTCAGTGCAATTGCGAGGGCTGTGATGTTGTTCATGTGCGGTCCACCCTGCAACCCCGGAATGATGGCTTTGTCGATTTTTGGTCCGAGCTCTTTGCGACAATAAATCATGCCCCCACGTGGTCCACGGAGAACTTTGTGAGTGGTGGTGGTCACGATGTCGGCGTGTGGAAACGGACTCGGGTGTGCACCACTGGCACAAAGTCCGGAAATGTGAGCGATATCGGCCATGAGATAAGCCCCGACTTTGTCAGCGATTGCACGAAATTTCGCAAAATCAAACTGGCGTGGGTAAGCCGTAAACCCGCAAATAATCAATTTTGGTTGGTGAGTCAGAGCCATCTGCTCGACGTTTTCGTAGTCGAGGTAGCCGTTTTCATCGAGCTCGTACTGCACCGCATTAAACAACTTGCCGGTGAGATTTGCGGGGTGACCGTGTGTGAGGTGTCCCCCATTCGCCAAATTCAGACCCATGATCGTGTCCCCTGTCTCGAGCAAACCGGTCAGTACTGCGAGATTCGCCGGCGCACCAGAGAGAGGTTGCACATTTACATGCCAGTCATTTTCGTCCAAATCAAAAAGCTCGAGTGCACGTCGCATGGTGAGTCGCTCGATTTGGTTGGCAAATTCTTGTCCCTGATAATAACGTCCATTTTTATCTACTTTTTGCCCCTCTTTGTTCCACATGTGCGGATACCCCTCCGAATATTTATTGCTAAAACTCGTCGCCAAAGCAGCACAAACCGGCGCTGAGGCATAATTCTCAGACGGAATCAGGCGCATAACACTGCACTGACGAGCGTTTTCTTGCTCGACGATGCGAGCGACCTCAC
>CAZJIT010000053.1:0-4555 GCA_964546155.1 uncultured Candidatus Peribacteria bacterium | reverse complement strand
ATCGTCAGCTTAGAAGGCTGCTGCTCTATCCGTTGAGCTATGGGGACACAAAAATCCTGCGCAAAATACGCAGGATTGAAAAGTTTATTTGTATTTTTTTTGCCAAAGGGTGAGAAGCGGAGAGGCAAGAAAGATTGATGAATACGTGCCGATAATTGCACCTACGATAAGAGCAAATACAAACCAGCGAATCGAATCTGAACCAAGGAAGAAGAGTGCAAAAAGTGTAATCAATGTCGAAAGAGAGGTATTGATTGAGCGAGTGATAGATTGATTAACGGAATATTCGGCAACGTCAGCAAATGTTTCATCACGGCGAATATTTTTGAGGTTTTCACGAATACGATCAAAAACTACAATGGTGTCATTCACTGAGTAACCCACGACCGTAAGAAGTGCCGTGATAAAAAGTGCGTCAATCTCAACTCCGAGAAAGTGACCAAGAAGCACGAAAACTCCAACTGTAATGATTACATCATGCAAGAGAGCAATTACGGCAATTGTACCGAATTTCCAAGCCTGCACGTGACGAGGGACACGGCGGAAGGCGTAAGCGATGTAAGCAATAATCGCTAAGCCGGCAATGATAATCGCTGTGTAAGCCTTGGTCATGAATGTTTCGGCGAAGGTTGGTGAAACGTTGCGTACTTCTAAGATTTCATATTCTCCGAATTTGTCGTTGAGCTGACCAAAAACGTAAAGCTGAGTTGCGTCACTTTGACGAAGAGTGCGAATGGCAGTCGTACCATTGGAAAGAGTACGCACCTGCGCCTCACCAAGCTCAGTGTATTCCTCCTCTGAATTTTGAGATAATTCTACAATTTGAGAATTGATATCGCCACTGAGAAATGAGGTAAGCTCTTCGTTATTCACGCCATTTTGAAATGATAACTTCATCATGGTGCCCGGTACAAAATCTGCGGAAAGATTGAATCCGAGTGTAAAGACAAGTGCAAGACTAACTAAAACAAATATTGAAGAAATTGTTAGCCAGATTTTTTTGTGTTTGATGATTGGTAGCACGGGAAATTAATTAAAGGGTATTTATAAAATTAGATGTCTAGATTTTTTACGGATTTGGCACGAGTCTGGATAAATTTACGACGAGGGGCAACCTCCCCACCCATGAGCACCTCGAAAACCTGATCGGCACGCTCGGCATCATCGATAGTTACACGAAGCATCTGGCGCTTGTCGAGATCCATGGTTGTTTCTTTGAGTTGATCTGGATTCATCTCACCAAGACCTTTGTAGCGTTGAACATTAATTTTTGGACCGATCTTATTGCCGTCTTCATCGACCTTATCTGAATTTGAGTTCTTGCGAATGTCTTCGATAATCTTGTCGCGTTCCTCCTCTGTCATTGCATAGTAATTACTCTTGCCTGAAGAAACTTTGAAGAGTGGTGGACAAGCAATGTAAAGATGCCCGTGGTCAATGAGTGGCTTGAAGTAACGGTAAAACATGGTCAGAAGAAGTGTACGAATGTGCGCACCATCTACGTCGGCATCGGTCATGATCACGATACGATCATAGCGTAATTTCGAAAGATCAAAACTATCGCCGATACCCACACCAAGTGCGATTGTGAGTGCCTTGATTTCATCTGAAGAAAGTAGGCGGTCGATACGGGCACGTTCCGCATTCATGATTTTACCCTTGAGCGGGAGAATCGCCTGATGTTCACGATCACGACCTTGCTTAGCACTACCACCCGCAGAATCTCCCTCGACAATGAAAAGTTCGCACTTCGAAGGATCCTTTGAGGAACAGTCGGCAAGCTTGCCTGGAAGGGTCATACCCTCGAGCGCACCCTTGCGAATCACGGTATCACGAGCGGCACGAGCGGCAAGACGGGCACGGGAAGCAAGCAAGCATTTGCCTAAAATATCTTTGGCATCGTTTGGATTTTCGAGGAGAAACTGCATAAGCCCCTCGCCAAAAACACGTTCAACTGCTGATTTCATTTCGGCGTTACCAAGTTTGGATTTGGTTTGACCTTCGAACTGCGGCTCTGATAATTTGACGGAAATCACTGCTGTAAGCCCTTCACGCACATCTTCATTGAGAAGGTTTGTATCCTTTTCTTTGAGAAATTCTTTATCACGAGCGTATTTATTGATCGTGCGAGTCAGTGCTGTCAAAAATCCGGAAATGTGTGAACCGCCGTCTGGAGTATGAATATTGTTGGCAAAACCGATGATCTGTTCTTGGTAAGAATTGTTATATTGAAGAGCAACCTCGACAGAACCTTCGTCCACATCTTTGGTCATAGAAACAATACTGCCGATAGGCCCCTTGATGAGATTGATATGACGAACGTAAGAACGCACACCACCCTCGAAATAAAAACGGCAACGACTTTCTTCGGTATGTTCTTTTTGACGCTCATCAAGAAAAGAAATTGTAAGACCTTTGGTGAGATAAGCCTGCTGACGAAGACGAGTTTTTACGGTTTCGTATTTGAAATCTGTGGTATCAAAAATATCTCCATCTGGCCAAAAACGAATGATTGTACCCGTGTGATCACTTTTCCCGATTTCTTTCGGATCGGCCTGAGAAACGCCATAAACAAAATCTTGACGATAAATCTTGCCGTCACGATGAATGGTTGCTTCGATTTTAGTGGAAAGGGCATTTACCACTGACACACCCACGCCATGCAAACCACCGGATACTTTGTAGGAATTTGAATCGAATTTACCTCCTGCATGAAGCACGGTGAGCACGGTTTCGAGAGCTGATTTACCGGTCTTGGGGTGAATATCCACTGGAATACCACGTCCGTTGTCCTCTACGCTACAACTGCCGTCCTCGTGCAAAGTAATTTGAATGTGATTACAGTGACCAGCCATTGCTTCATCGATCGAATTGTCCACTACTTCCCAAATGAGGTGGTGCAGACCACGCACATCAGTCGAACCAATGTACATACCCGGGCGCTTGCGCACCGGCTCTAGTCCTTCAAGGACGGTAATATTTGAAGCATTGTATTGTTTGGTATTCACTATAAAAGAGGTTAAATCTGGGTTACAAAAGGATTTTAGCTAAGATTTTGCGGAAGTGCAAACTAATTTTGTTTTAGAATTTGAATTGCACGGAGAAGCTGTACATCTTTTTCTTGCTCGATATCCTCAGGTGTAAAGGCAACAAACTCGTCAGGGGTAATACCTTCTTTGTTGATACAAACTCCGTTTGGGGTAAACCACTCAGCGATCGTAACACGAAGCGTACTGCCATCAGAAAGCTCGACAAGCTCCTGAACCGTACCCTTGCCGTAGGTCTGATTGCCAATGATTTTTGCACGACCATGATCCTTCAAAGCACCCGCCATGATCTCGGCAGCAGACGCCGTACCTTCATTAACGAGAACTACGACCGGAAGGGTTGTATTGTTTTGGATATCGGAAGCAGTGAGAGTCTGATTTGTGAAAAAAGTGCGACCACGGACATCGACTATCACTTTCTCCGGCTCGAGAAAATAAGAGGTCACATCGACGGCATCATCAAGATAACCACCGCCATTATAACGAAGATCAATGATCAGACCTTTTGGATTTTTGTAAAGAATGGTGTACATGTTCTCGAAAAATTCCTTGGAGGTTTTTTCATTGAAAGCATTGATGGTGAGATGGACAATGCCGTCTGCACGATTTTCAGTCCATTCCCACTCGACACTTGGGACGTGTATTTCCTCACGAGTGATGTGTATGTCGAGATTTTCTTGGGTGGATTCACGCCAAATGGAAAGCTTCACCGCAGTCCCCTCCTCGCCACGAATACGCTGAACTGCCTCAAAGGTGGTTTCATCAACGACTGATTCATCGTCCACGGCAAGAATAATGTCTTTGGGGAGGAGTCCGGCTTTTTCGGCTGGAGATTTGCGGAGAGGAGAAACGACCATGATCATGTCTTCCTCACGAGTAAGTTCAGCACCAATTCCGATGAGATTTCCCTCGAGTGACTGGGTAAACTCTGCGGACTGCTCTGGGTCAAGAAATTCTGAATAAGGATCTCCAAGTGAATCAACCAAACCTCGAGCCAAACCATACTCCATGTCTTTCTTGTTCACATTTTCGAAATCCAAATATTCAACATCGAGATATTTGTAAACCTCACGAGCGATGGTGGTATCCACAGAAAAATCATCGGCTTGAGGGATTATTTCGACTGACTCTGAATTTGAATCGGTGCAGGCGCACAGGGCAAGTGCGAAAAAAAGTATGACTGATTTTTTCATTTTGTTTTGACTTTAAAAAATGAGGAAATAAGAAGAATAACAACACCTATGGTAATAAAAACGTCGGCTAAATTAAAGGTTGGCCAAAAAGACGAGCTAATGAAATCAATCACTCCACCGTAAAATAATCTATCGAGGAGGTTGCCCATACCACCGCCAAGAATCATGCCTAGGGAAAATTTTTCAGTAGAATTTAAATCTGTATTCTTGCCCAAGAAAATAACAATCGCAGTGAGTAAAAATGCGGTCATTCCAGCTAAGACCGGAGAGGGAATGGGGAGTGAAAAAGCTCCGGAGGTGTTCAGTGTCGGTTCT
>CAZJIT010000052.1:0-4651 GCA_964546155.1 uncultured Candidatus Peribacteria bacterium | reverse complement strand
CCCCGAAAAAGGGCAGAGGGAATCCATTTTTAAACTTCAGTTTGGTTCGGAAAAAAGCTGGGAAAGGAGAGTGGACGATTTTCTTGAGCAGTCCGATAGTCCAAAATTAGAAGAGGTTAAAAAAGAAAAGGAGGAGCTCGAGGCAAAAAAAACGGAGGGCGAAAAAAATCTCGAGGCAGAAAAAAACGTCAAGAAGGAGGTAATTGGAAAAGAAACGGCCGAGGAAATTAAGAAAATTGATATTCCTCCTGTGGTTTATGCCAATATTTATTCGGGTGAACCAGATCAGCCTATTTTGGGTGAAGTGCCAGATAAATCTGCTGAACCAATCTTGCAATCCGAAGCGACTCAAAAAACCGAGGAAAAAAAAGATGAGTTTGTCCTGAAGGACATAAAAGAATTTAAAACAGAAACTCAGGTTGAAGAAAAAACCGAAGAAACACAAAAAGCTGAACAGGTTGAGAATCAGCGTGTAAATCTGGATCAATTGCAAAAGGATTTTCCGGGGGTGGATTTTCAGAGGCTTAGTGAGGCACCTGAATCATTTTTTAAATTCTTGGAAATGACTGCGGTTGGGGATACTGAGTATGGTCGTAAAATCAAAACATTCAATCTCGATGGAAGCTACGGTGGATTCCGTGGGACGGAGCGTGCCCTAGCTCACAACTGGCGTCAGTTTGCGATTAATGTGCTTGGTACAGATCCGGGGCGTCGTGGTGCTTATGCTGATATTAATCATTTCAATGCTGATGGTGTGGACAAAGACAAAGCTGCACAGGATTTGATTAAATTTGCTATTAAAATGAAACAATCTGGCAAAAATAATTTTGCAGAGATGTTTCACAAATAAAAAGTGAGATAATAAAATAACCCTCCCAGTCCGAAGACTGAGAGGGCTTTTTGTTCTCTAGCAACAAGCTAGAGATCTTGGGATTCAGGGAGCTCCCCTAGGGTTTATGTAGGAGGTCAGAGCCCCCTGGGGGAAATTTATGTCAATCGTTCCTAGCAGGTACATATTTGCTCATCGGAACGTAAGATCCGTAACCCCAACGATTTTTCTTGAGGTTAGCGTTCTGAAGGGCATCGAGCCGGTTCTGTGCATCGGCTGCGCTACTGGCTGCCTGATTAACAACCGGTGTCATTGCCTTGAGGCTTTCCTGATTGTTTTCGGCCAATTTCTTGGCTTCTTTGGCAGTTGCATTCGCATTGAGCGGATTGCAAGCAGCGGCATCAGGATCTTCCGGTGCAACTATTTCGACATTAGTTACTGTGGCATGAATGACGGACTTGTTAGTCTCAGCCATTGGAACCAAAGCAGTAACAATCTGCCCAGCGGTTGCACGGTCGTTTACACGCTCGAATTTAATGATCCAGAACTTGCCGTCTTTTGAACGGGTCTTTTCTGTGATCTGAATTGGAGCGGTGTAGGACTTGAAATGCGCTTTGTAAACAACGATCATTTTACCCGCCTTATTGCGCTTGATGACGACGATGTCCTTTTCCTGCAGAAGGAAATGAGCATCATACTCATTCTGAATCGCATCGATTTCATCGGCGTTAGCCTGAACGCTCGCTACCACAGCCGCTGTACCAGCGTTAGCACTGGCAAATTTGGCGGTAACATGAGCATTGTCGATTTCACGCAGACGAATGAGCTCCGCAACTTGCTTGTTCTTGCTGAGAGCCATTTCCATGTCGCTACGCAGGTTGTTGAGTTTAACAACGAGAGCATCGCAGTCACGCTTGGTGTCAGTAGACACGCTGTTGGCCTTGATACCTTCGACAGCCTTGACGTAGTGCACGATTGAGGCGCAGTAGTTCTGGAGCTTGGTTTCAGATTCCTGTGTGCTGGCGTTGAAAATCAGCTCAGGCGCTTCCGTGAGCATCTTTTTGAGCTCAGTGCTGATTTTGCCGAATTCATTGCCGAAGACCTTGTCAACCAGTTTCTTGGCTGCAGCGTAGTCTTGGGCGATGACATCTTGATTTGCCGCACGTTGAAGCGTGACCTGATCATTCATGCCAGCTGCGACATCAGCCGCAAAAACACTACCACAAACGAAAACCGCCAGTGCGCATACTGTAATAAGCTTTTTCATGATTTTCTCCTTGGTTTTTTCCGAAAAAAACAAAAACAAAAAAATTTGTAACTTATTTATCCTAATCCTCCTTATTTCAAATTCCCCTAGAATCCCAATTTGTTAAAGTTCACTCCGCAAATTCACAAAATTTGTAACTTACGAAGTTTCACATTATATCACTATGAGTAGAAATGTCAAGGGGTTTTTATGAAAAAAGCTTAAGAATTGTTTTTAGCTTAAATAAAACAAAAAAAGCACCTGACAAATCAGGTGCTTGGTTTTTTTTCTTGTTATTTTTTTGCAATTTCGAGGACTGCTTCGAAACTTTCCGGAGCAACCTGTGCCAACTCAGAGAGAGTTTTGCGGTTGATTTGAATATTGTTCTTGAGGAGTCCATTGATGAATTCAGAGTATTTCGTGTCGTTTGCACGGCAAGCGGCGTTAAGACGAGCAATCCACAAACTGCGGAATGTGCGTTTCTTGAGACGGCGGTGTGTGTAAGCGTTTTGACCAGCCTTAGCGACTTTGTTCTTAGCTTGAGTAAAAGCACGGCTACCTAGTTGGCGGTAACCCTTGGCTGCCTTGAGCACTTTTTTATGACGACGACGAGTAACAATTCCTCCTTTTACACGTACCATATTAAATAAATTAAATTAAGATTTAAGAGTGTGGGATCATTTTTTTGACTTTCCTTGTCATGGCGCTGCTGAGCTCGATTGGGCTTTTACCCTTAGCTTTTTGGCGACGAGATTTTTGGAGCAAGAGATGACGGCGTGCAGCTTTTTCAGTTTGCAATTTGCCTGTGCCGGTCTTACGAATTCTCTTCTTCGCTCCCGAATGAGTTTTGACTTTCATTTTCTTTAGGTTTACTTAGTGGATTTATAATTACGAAGATTTGACGTCCTTGTTTGCGAGGTTTTTCCTCGGCTTCACCCCAGATCAGCATGTCGAGAAATTCTTGAATTTTGGCCTCGGCGATGTCTTGGTGAGCTATTTCTCTGCCACGGAAACGCAATTCGAGCTTGACTTGATGTTTCTTTTGCAAGAATTCGTTGGCTTGTCGAGCTTTGGTTTGGAGGTCGTGCTGACCGATGCGTGGCGATAGACGAATGCCTTTCATTTCGTTTTGTTTGCTGGCATTGCGTGCTTTTTGTTCTTGTTTTTTTTGAGCGTAGAGGTGCTTGCCATAATCCATGAGTTTGCAAACCGGCGGATTGGCATTCGGAGAAACCTCCACAAGATCAGTTTCCAATTCGTGAGCTTTGGCGAGAGCACGCTCAGTGGGCAGAACACCCAATGACTCTCCTTCCGTCCCGATCAGACGAATAGCAGGCACACGAATTTGTTCATTGATGCGATTTTTTTTCAGAAAAAATTTTTAAAAAAGACAATTAGCCCGCTTAGTTTGCCTTATTTTTGGGTGTAGGTCAAGTTTTTTGTGCGAAAGTTTTACACATTTTATGCACAAATTTGGAAATTTGAATTTTTTTTGGAATGATTTTTGTATAATAATTTATATGAGTACTAAAACAGATCTCAAACTAGTCAAACTCAGCCTTCAAGATCCGGAAAATTTTAGAGGGATTGTGACAAGGTATGAACAGAAATTGTTTCGTTACATACGGCGATTTGGTGGATTAGGTGTGGAGTGTACAGAAGATATTTTGCAAGAAACTTTTATCAAGGCTTATCGCTATCTTAATGATTTTGATCAGGAGTTAAGTTTCAGTAGTTGGATTTACAGAATTGCACACAACGAAACAGTAAATTATTTACGTAAAAATAAAAACAAAACCATTGCCCTGGACGTACCTGACGAAGAAGGAAAAATCCTTTTGGATATTTTAGCGGACGATCTTGATCTAGAACAAGAAATGCAGAAGAAAGATTTGTCTGTGGAGGTGCGTAATATTTTAATAAATTTGTCTGTGGATTTTCGTGAAGTTTTGATTTTGCGTTATCTGGAGCAAAAAAGCTATCAAGAAATATCTGCAATTCTTAAAAAACCAGAGGGTACGGTGGCGACTCTAATCAATCGGGCCAAGGTTCAATTTAAAAAACTTGCTCAAAAAAACAACCTAAATTCTTATCATGAATGATTTACAAAAAAGCATTCTCGCCAAAATAAAAAAAGAAGAAATTCGACCAATTGCTCGATGGCGATTTGTTTTGCTTAATTTGGCAATGTGGTTTTTGGTGGTGTTGGCAATTTTACTTGGCGGATTGGCTTTTGGAGTAGTTTTGGATGTGATTTTTGGTGCTGAGTGGAATTTAATCGATAAAATAACGCACAGTCGTTTGCGAGGATTTTTATTGGTTTTACCTTATTTGTGGATCGTAGTCTTGGCCTTAGCGGGAGGTTTGGCGTGGAAAGTATTTTTGCACACACGAGGCGGTTATCGTTATTCTCCTCAAAAAATTCTGATTACGATTTTAGTATTTTCTGTTGTGGGCGGGAGTGTTCTTTGGCAAATGCAGATTAGCAGACGAGCTGATCACTGGGTGTTGGAAAATATCCCTCCACAAATTCATTTTACGGAAAATCTTAAACAAAAATTTATCGGTCCGGAGGA
>CAZJIT010000051.1:0-4667 GCA_964546155.1 uncultured Candidatus Peribacteria bacterium | reverse complement strand
GTGCTGAATGCGTGGCCCAAAAATCTCATCACCGAAAAGTTTGATGAAAATCTGCATCGCCTCGAGAGAAGCCATGTCTTTTTCTTCATCACTTTTTGCCTCGAGGAGATTGAGTCCCATCGGACGCTGAATGTCAGACGGATCAAAAAGTACGACATCTTTAGCACGTTCCTTGGGAATGTATTTGAGAATATCCTCAATCAAATCACCGTGCGGATCCACAATCCCGACACCATGACCCTGCGCAATATCCTGACGAGCCATGTAAGTCAAAAGCGCGGATTTACCGGAACCGGATTTACCGATGATGTACTGGTGACGTGTGCGATCGTCCTCGAGAATCTTGATGTCACGAGCCTGCCCACGATAAACATTTTTACCGATGATAACGCCCTCCTTCGGACTATCGAGTGGCGCTGGGAGAACCTTGTAAGCGAGCCAATTGATGATCGCAGATGGATTGTAATGTGAATCCGGAAAGTGAAAAAGTGAAGCACACTCCTCTGGCGACATGATCGAATCTCGTGAGAAAAATCCCGGCATGCGACGTCTGAATTCGAACATCAAAATCCCCTGATAAAATTTGTTGAGGAGCATCGGAGCATATTTGAAACTATTCATACCCTCGTGACGATACATCGAAAATGCGAGCACGAGATTGTTCATAATTTCGTCCGCGCGAGTCTGAGTCTTGGCAGCAGAAACAACCTGAAGCGCCACCTCAAACCCCGGCTGATTTGCTTTTTCACCGATTTGCTTGGCGATCTCCTCGTCGGTCTGGAGCATGCGCACGTAGGCATCTCCCCCGCTCGCCCCCGGTTGATTTGTGCTTGGAGTGTTATTCATGGTATTCACAAGTCCAAAAAGCATGTCGCTCACCAAACCAAGAATCCAACCCAAAATAGGAATGCGCATCAGACCCGTGCGCACGACTTTCTTACCCTTGAACATGTCCACGCCGAGCTTCTTCGCTTCATTACGCCAATCGTCACTGACCGGATTGATCACCATCTGAATCGCTGCCAGCTCGTCGTCCTCGAGCTTGGACATGACGTTGGTCAGATCATTAATCGGGTCATTTTCGAGAGTCTTGTAGGTGCGAATCGGGTAAGCAAAATGCTCCTTTTCGTACAAATAATAAGTACGCAATTTCTTTTTCTTGAAGGCAGGAGTGTAATCCTCCACGTACTGCACATCAGCATCGGTGTAATAAGAAGTAATCTGCTTCTCGATAATTTCTGCGTATTTTTGGTAAGTCGAAACATAAAAATAAACTTTCTTGTCCTTGGCGACAATCTCGAAACTGATCAGGTCGGTATTCCAAAACCAACTTCTAAAAAGATTCCAAATGTTGAGGCGATTGATCTCCCAAACCGAACGATAAAGTTGTTCCATGATTCCGATTTTTTCCTTGAAATCCTTTTCGGTAGCTTTTTCTCGGTCTTTTTGGGAATCGGAACGTGGCATTGCAACCTGCATGTAAACGAGATGCTTGGACATGTTTTTCATGTGCCAAAAACGCAAAACAAAAACCAGACAGCGGGAAAAAAACCACGCCAAAACCACGCTCGCCACCGCTAAACCGATCCAAAGATAAAGATTGGTTGTCCAAAGAGATTTGAGTCCGAGGCTGATGTTTATTTCTTGGAAAAAATTAAGCATTTGTTTTTATATTCCTGTTACA
This sequence comes from uncultured Candidatus Peribacteria bacterium, assembly GCA_964546155.1. Taxonomy (GTDB): domain Bacteria; phylum Patescibacteriota; class Gracilibacteria; order CAZJIT01; family CAZJIT01; genus CAZJIT01. The sequence continues at coordinate 2,983 of CAZJIT010000051.1, read as the reverse complement.
CGGATAAGCTCGCTCAGGGTTGTCTGCTTGGTGAGAACTTTATGCAGAGCACTTTCACGCAGGGTCAGCATTCCTTGCCCACGAACGTAGGCGAGAATCTCATCGCTATTTTTATTTTCTAGTATCATCTTACGGACTTCTGCATCAAGTTCAAGTATTTCGGAAACAACCGTGCGACCTTTGTAGCCGGTTTGGCTACATTCTTTACACCCCTTCGCCCGCAAAATCGTATTTGGAATCTGGGGCATACGTTTGCGATTTGCTTCCGGCATCTGATTAATTATGTTTTGAATTTGATTTCGTTCGGCATCGGTGAGCGGTGTTTCCACAGCACAGTGCGGACAGACCTTGCGCACAAGACGCTGGGCGATGATCACCGAAGTCGCCGGTGCGAGCAAAAATTCTTGCACGTCGAGATTGAGCATGCGAGGAATCGCCTCCACGGCCGTGTTGGTGTGGAGAGTCGAAAGCACGATATGACCAGTCAATGCGGCTTGCACGGCTGCATTGGCGGTTGCATTGTCACGGATTTCCCCGACCATGATGATGTCCGGATCCTGACGCAAAACCGCCCGCAACCCACTCGCAAAAGTAAATCCCTCTTCCTCATTTATCTCGGACTGAGTCACACCCTCGAGGTGATATTCCACCGGATCCTCGAGCGTGATGATCTTCTTTCCCGGTGTATGAAATTTATTGAGCAAAGAATAAAGCGTCGTGGTTTTACCGCTACCGGTCGGACCAGTCGCCAGCACCATTCCGTAAGGTAATTTCAAAATTCTCTCAAAAATCTGCATCTCCTCCTCGTCAAATCCCAACGCATCAAAACTAACTTGAGCATCTTTGGCGTCGAGCAAACGCAAAACCACACTCTCACCAAACTGCGTCGGTAGAGTGGATAAACGCACGTCGATGCGGCGGTCATTGAGGCGAAAACTCAAATCCCCGTCTTGCGGAATGTTGGTTACGTTGATTTTTACCCGAGCGTCGTGTTTCATTTGCCCACGAAGCAAGTCGTAGGTCTGATAATTCATCGTAAAAATGTTTTGGAGGACGCCGTCGATACGAAAAAATACGTCCACCCTCCCCTCCTCGGACTGGAAATGAACGTCCGAAGCTCCCGATTTCACCGCACCAACCAAAATCAAACTCAGCGCCTCACTGGAGGTCATTTTGCTCAGATTTTTCGCATTCTCACGAAGTTTGTTGATTTCCTCGGCATAAGAATCCAGCTTATCCTCGTCAATCTCAGTTTCAATCTGATCGACGTGAGTTTTGGCGTTTTCTTGGTACATCGAGAGTGCATGATCGATCGATTCGGCAGACGCCAAGCTGATATTCAGACCATACCCCTCGTTTTTCAGCTTCTCGATAATCGCCTGAGTGTGGGGATTATTTGGATCCTCGAGAGCGATACGCAGCTTCATGCCAACCTGCAAAAAAGCCACAACCCTAGCCAAATCCGCCTCCTTGTGCGGGATCAGCATCAGCGTGTCAGAATTTATCGGCGTGGTTTTCAGATTCACATAGCCGAGATCGTTTTGTTTGGCTCTGAGAGCGATTTCCTTCTCCCGCTCCTCCTGATGATAAGCACTAATCGCCTGCGAAATATTGCTGCTTTTCTCGTCCGCCCCGCTGGTTTTGATTTTATAATTAACCATGTTTGTGTTTATTTTTCTTTACATTTTAGCATATTTACGCCAAAAAATAAAGTCTAAAAACAAAAAAGTCAGTGCGAGGAGGACGGTACGAAGGCGGCCAAAGTGAAGTGATGAAATCACGAGCTCCGAGCCGCAGTACGCCATTTTTGAAATAAGCGAGCAGTTTCTTATTTCAAAAAAAGGCGAGTCCGACCCTCTATGAGGCAAACCCGCCGATTAAATTTGAATTGCAAATTATGATTACATCATCTTAATCTCCACGTCCACACCTGAAGGCAGGCTGAGATTTTGGAGAGAAGTGATCGTGTTTGGAGTTGCCTCCACGATGTCAATCAAACGCTTGTGAGTGTTGATCTCAAACTGCTCACGTGCATCTTTGTGAACGAAAGTAGAGCGATTGACTGTGATCTTTTTCTTGTGAGTAGGTAGAGGAATCGGACCAGAAATAATCGCACCTGTGCGCTCGGCAGTGTCAATAATCTGACGTGTAGCGTTATCAGCGATTTTGTGATCAAAAGCTTGGATCTTGATACGGATCTTAGCAGGAGCCTTTTTTGTAGTTTCTTTGGTTTTAGTTGCCACTGTTAGTTTTTCAATTACTAAAATACGACCCAAATCTTATGAGAAAAAGAAGATAAAGTCAAGGTTGGTTTTGTTTTTTGTTCCTAGAAAATATTTTTTGTGCTAAATTATCTGTGTGAAAAAAGTACAAACAAGCAATTTTTGGTTAGTTTTAGCGAGTTTTTTGGGACTGGGAAGCATTTTTGGTTTGGGAGGTTGGTTTGGGTTTTTGGCGGGAATGATTTTGCTTGGATTTGTGGCTTTCTCTAGCCCAAAAATCGCTTTAACTTTACTTATTTTTTCGGTAGGACTGGGAGAATTCGGCAGGATAAATTTAGGTGGGGTTAGCCTGCTCATCACGGATTTATTGGCTTTTTTGACGCTCATCTCGACACTCCCCCAATCCCTCAAAATCAAAATTCCGCAACATATTTTTTGGCTTTTGGGTTTTGTGATGATTGCCATCGTTTCACTGCTGGCGAATCTGCCAAATCTGGAAAATGCGGTTGTTTTTCGGGGGTTGCTTTACCTCGTGAGGTTTGTTTTTTATGGCGGGCTGCTTTTTACTTTGCCGGATTTTATTCAGAGGGAAAAAATGCAAAAATATGTCGTGAAGTGCGTGATTTTTACGGCTGTGATTATCGCTGTTTTGGGCTTCGTGCAGCTACATTTGTTTCCTGATTTTGAGAAGCTCGGGCTGGACGAACAGGGCTGGGATCCGCACAAGGGTCGTCTGACTTCGACTTGGTTGGATCCGAATT
>CAZJIT010000050.1:0-4803 GCA_964546155.1 uncultured Candidatus Peribacteria bacterium | reverse complement strand
AGTGGCAAATATTCAAAAATATTTTGCTTTTCCAGGCGAGATTAAAACTCTTGAATGGAAAAAATTTGATGAAAATGTGGCGCAAAAGAATGTGCATATCCATGATAAAAAAACCGAACAGGCGCATGTGATTTTGGGTGTGCGTGGCGCAGATAGCAATGATGAAAGACGTCATGCTCAGAAGGTTTTGGCGGCGGTACTTGGTGGGGGAATGAGCTCACGCATGTTCCTCAATGTGCGTGAAAAATTAGGGCTTTGTTATAGTATTCATACTAGTCCGGATACTTACACCGATACGGGCACACTCTCGACTTATGCCGGGGTTCCACCACAGAGATTTGCGGAGGCGGTGCAGGCTATTTTGGCGGAGTATCGTCGGACTTCAGAGGAGTTGGTGGGTGAAGAGGAATTATCCAAAGCCAAGGAATTTCTCAAGGGGAAACTGACTTTGGGTCTTGAAGATAGCGAAAATGTCGCACATAGTCTTGGTTCTCAAGAACTCCTCAAGCGTGAAATCAAATCTCCAAGTGAGATCAAAGCAAAAATCGACGCGGTAACCGCGGAAGAAATCCAAAAATTAGCGCAAGAATTATTCACTCCGGAGAAAATGTGCTTGACGGTGATCGGCCCTTTCGGGGGCAAGGAAGCCGAATTTACTCAACTTCTTAATTTCTAAACTATGCGAACTTTTGAAGCGAAAATCAGATTTGTGATGGTATTGCTGGATTATCTTGTGGTGTTGGGGGCGTTTGTTTTGGCTTACTGGTTGCGCCTCGGTACTTTTGAGCGGACAGATTTTATCTTTGGAGATTATTTGCAAGTGGCGGGTTTGGCGAGTTTGGTTTGGGTAGTGGTTTTACTCGGATTTCGGGTTTATGCTCTCGGTCGCAAGCTTATCTGCGGGTTTACGGTGAGTCGCATTTTCCTCGCGAATATCGTTGGGGTGGCATTCTTTGTTTTGCTTTTTTACTTCTGGAAATATCAGTTTTATTCACGTTGGCTGGTTGTTTATACTTTTGCGCTGGCGAGTGTGTGGATTTTGCTTGTGCATTTTCTCGTGGGAATTATTCGCGGGATTTTGGTGCGAAAGGGGATTGGGCTGACGAAGGTTTTGGTGGTGGGGACGAATCGTCCTGCGGAGAAGATTATTCGGCATCTTATCAAATCCAATTCAAGTTATCGTCCAGTGGCGATTTTGGATGGTTATGGTTCCTCCAAGAAAGAAATCGCCGGAGTACCGGTGCTTGGTAAACTAAACAAGCTCGAGGCAGTCGTGGAGCAAAAGGAAATTGAGATGCTGATCCAGGCGGACAACATAGAGAATGCGCTTAACCTGAGTGCGTTTTGTAAAGAAAAGAATTTGCGTTACATCATGATGCCGAGTTTGGTAGGAATGTTTGGTTTGGCTGATGCGATGTATTTGGATAGCGCATTGGCGATAGAAGGCACCGATAAGCACGATTCAGAAGAAATAATCTTTGGTAAATAATTATGAAATGCTTAATTCTTGCTGGTGGATTTGCGACGCGTCTTTGGCCTTTTACAGAGAAGCGCGCTAAGCCTCTTTTGCCTATTGCAGGAAAAGCGCTTTTGACTCACACATTAGAGAGGTTGCCTATGGGAATGCCGATTATTATTTCCACTAATCAGGCTTATGCTCGTGATTTTGAAAATTGGGCGAAGGATTTTCCCGAGCGTAAGATAGATATTTTTATTGAGGATGCGCACAGTGATGATGCCAAGCCGGGTGCGTTGGCGGGGGTGAGTCTCGCGATTCGCAAGCTGAATTTGGATTCCAATATCTTGCTCATTGCGGGAGATAATTATTTCGGTTTTGATTTGGCGAAATTCACAGGAAAATACGAAAACAAGCCACTGATTGCGTGTTATGATATTCAGGATTTGAATGAAGCCAAGAAGTTTGGGGTAGTGGTGGAGAAGTGGGGCAAGGTGATTGAATTTCAAGAAAAACCTGAGAATCCCAAGAGTACCCTTGTGAGTGCGGGTTGCTATGTTTTGCCGGCGGGACTCTTGCCCAAGGTGGTCGAGTATGCCCGAGAATACGCTGATAATCTCGGCGGACTTTTTGAGTATTTTTTGCGTCAGGGTGAGGTGGTGCAGACTTTTAGTTTTACAGAGCCATGGTTTGATATCGGTAGTTTCGGGGCTTATCTCGAGGCGCACAAGCTCCTCGTGGGCGAAAATCAGATTATCGGTGAGAATTTCTCGCGGGATAATTCTCAGCTTAGTGGCGCGATTGTGATTGGTGATAATGTGAAATTATCTGACTGTGAGATTGTTGATTCAGTGATTTTGGATAATTGCGAATTGCATGATTGTGTCATCAAAAACTCAGTCATTGATCAGAATTGTAAATTAAGGGGATTGGACTTGGACCACAAAATCCTGCGGGAAAATGTGCGGATTGAAATCTAAAAAATTCCCTTGCATATTAGTTCGGTATTCGCTAAAATCTAGCTCGTTAATTTAGTATTTAATATTTTAATCAAATCAGGGCTGAATTTGATCGTTCAAAACCGCATAAGAATGTGGGTACCATTGGTCACGTCGATCATGGTAAGACAACATTGTCTGCCGCTATTTCTATGCGCTTCTCCACTGGAGAAAAAAAGAGTTATGCTGAGATTGATAACGCTCCTGAAGAACGTGAGCGTGGTATCACCATCAACTCATCTCACCTCGAGTACGAGTCTGAGAAATTCCACTACGCACACGTAGATTGTCCAGGGCATGCCGATTATGTTAAAAACATGATCACTGGTGCGGCTCAGATGGACGGTGCTATCCTTGTAGTTTCTGCTGCAGATGGTCCAATGCCACAAACACGTGAGCACATCCTTCTTGCTCGTCAAGTAGGTGTACCTAAGATCCTCGTTTTCTTGAACAAAACTGATCAGGTAGATGATCCTGAACTTATCGACCTCGTTGAGGCTGAGGTTCGTGAGCTTCTTGCTGCTCAAGAGTTCGATGAGAACTGTCCGATTATCCGTGGTTCAGCTCTCAAGGCTGTTGAAAATCAGGATAACGCTGATGCACAAAAGCCAATCGAGGAATTGATGGCTGCTCTTGATGAGTACATTCCAGTGCCAGAGCGCCCACTCGACAAGCCATTCATGATGCCGATTGAGGACGTATTCTCTATCAAGGGGCGTGGTACAGTAGTGACTGGTCGTATCGATCAGGGTATCGTTAAGGTTAATGACGAAGTTGAAATCGTTGGTATCCGTGATACACGCAAGACTGTTGTTACAGGTGTTGAAATGTTCAAGAAATCTCTTGCTCAGGGTCAAGCCGGTGACAATGCAGGTCTTCTCCTTCGTGGTATCGAGCGTGATGATGTAGAGCGTGGTATGGTTCTTTGTAAGCCAGGTTCTATCACTCCACACACTAAGTTCGAAGGTGAGGTTTATATCCTTACTAAGGACGAAGGTGGTCGTCACACTCCATTCTTCAAGAACTACAAGCCACAATTCTACATTCGTACTACTGACGTTACAGGTACTATCGAGCTTCCTGCGGGAGTTGAGATGGTTGCGCCTGGTGATAACGTTAAATTCACTGTAGAGCTTGGTCAGCCTATCGCTCTTGATCAAGGTACTCGCTTCGCTATCCGTGAAGGTGGTCGTACAGTTGGTTCTGGTGTCGTTTCTAACGTCATCGCATAAATCTAAAACAACGTCAAACTGTTTTATATACAAAAGACCCTCATCTGAGGGTCTTTTTTTGTTTCGTTTTAGTTGTTGATTTGGGCTAGGTTGAGCGCCAAATCACGCACATCATCTTCGATAATTATTTCCTCGCCCGTCATTTTCTTGATGCGCTTTTTGGGAGCGAGCCTCGCATTTCGGTGGAAAAACCACAAAAATTTCTCGGCAAATTCGATTTGTGTGAGGGTCGAGGTGCGGTGGTCGATGCTGTAATTTATCACCTCGCCCAGATTTTCTCCGGCTTGATTCAGGACGGTGGTTTTGGGTAACAAAACACCCTCCTGCACCCGAAAAAGATTCTCCAAATCCTCGAGGGCGTCTTCATTTTGGACGAGGATTTTATCCGCAATCCAAGTGCGAATGTCCTGTGGGAGAAGGTAGCGTTTTGCACCTCCCCGAGCCAAAATCTCGTACGCCAAAATCTTACCGGTTTCCTTCTCAAAAACCGTGTCGAGGAGCATGCCCACGAGATGCCCTTCGCTGTCGAGGAGCTGATTTCCGTAGATGGCGAGATAGTCTTTTTGCATTTTGCGCTTTTTTTAGGCATTATGATTATAACAAAGATTACTAAAATATTGTTATGAAAAAATTTTTCCTAGGGCTGATGTGTGCCCTTTTGCCTTTGAGTGTGCAGGCGATTAGCTTTGATTACAGCGAAAATCTGACCCTCAACGATTTTATTGACGATGATTTTTATGGGGCGGGGTGGACGGTCGATATGCTCGGCGGGGTGACCGGAGATGTGATTATTGCCGGGGGAGTGGTGCAGATTGAGGAAAATATTGATCAGGATCTGATAGTTTTTGGTGGGGAAGTGACGATTAATGGCGATATTGCCGACGATCTCAAGATTTTTGGCGGGGAGGTCGAGCTCAATGGAAAAGTGGGTGACGATGTCATCGGTGCGGGTGCAAATGTCGTTTTTACGGAGAAGGCGGAGGTCGGAGGAAGCGTCAATCTTTCCAGTTTTATCACCAATTTCCGAGGAAAAGTGGCGGAGGATTTTATTTTTCGAGGCGGGACGTTGATTTTTGATGGCACGGTGTCCGGCTCAGCCAATCTCGATGCCAATGTT
>CAZJIT010000049.1:0-4824 GCA_964546155.1 uncultured Candidatus Peribacteria bacterium | reverse complement strand
GTTTGCGTAAATTTATCCAAAGCCTGCGTCACCGTCCCCCGAAAAAATTCCTCATGGATTTTGGTCAACTCACGCCCCACCACAATTTTCCTCTGCGGGAAAATCTCGCTCATCTGAGAAAGAGTCTTGAGCAGACGATGTGGCGACTCGTAAAAAACCACCGTGCGTTTTTCATCAACCAATGAATTAAAAAGTGTCTGACGCCCCTTTTTGACAGGCAGAAAGCCAAGATAAAGAAATTTATCAGTCGGCAAACCGCTCGCACTCAGCGCCGTGATCACCGCACTCACCCCCGGAATCGGCACCACATTCGCCCCCATTTTCAGAGCACCGTCGATGAGCAAATACCCCGGATCCGAAATCCCCGGCGTCCCCGCATCGGACACGTACGCCATATTTTTTTCGTGCAATTCCGCCAAAATCTTGTTTAGTTTTTGCTCAGAAGAATGCGCATGAAAAGAGCTCGTCGGCGTTTTAATTTCATATTTTTTGAGCAAAATCGACGTGTGCCGAGTGTCCTCCGCCAAAATCAAATCGACATTTTGCAGGGTTTCCACAGCCCGAAAAGTCATGTCCGAAAGATTGCCGATCGGCGTCGCAACTATGTAGAGGGTTTTCATTTTTTGGGAGAAGTAATGTGTGGTGGATACTGATAAAATGGCTTGGCAAGGTCATCTCCGGCATTTTTATTCATCTCCGCAAGCAGCTCGTCCGGCTCGATAAAACCCGAAATTCCAACCACCTTCACCCCCCAACTCTGCGCCAAAGCATTCGCCACCACCACCCCGACTCGTGCCGAAGTGAAACCGCCCGGCCCAGTCACCACACCGATTTTTTCGATTTTTTCATCAGCGCAAATCCGCTCCACACGCTCGAGCAAATCCGCCGAAGCACGACTCGATTGCCAGCGCTCCTCCCGCAAAATTTTTTCTTCATTTGCGAGGACGACCCAGCTTTCGTTTTGACAGGTATTGATCAATAAAAAACTCACAGCCTAATTGTACTGTGAGAGCGCTCTGAGAGCAATGTTTATTTTTTACGGCGAGGAATTTTCAACTCCCTTGCAATTTGCTTTTGGCGAGCCTCCTGCGCATGCAATCTCTCAATTTTCTTGAGAAAAACATTGCGACGCTTCTTTTGCAAATCAATCTCACCACGGTGCATCAACTCAAAAACACGTTTCAATTCACTTTCGGTGAGAGGTTTATCATTGTCCAAAAAATTATTCAGCTCATCTCTCAGTCTTTCCAGATTTTGACTTTGACGCTCCTTACCAATCGGTCGGCGCAAGAAGACTACGGTACTGTTTTCATCAGGAATTGCTCGCATTTTTTATTTTTTAGTTATTTTCTTTTAGTAAATCGCCTATTTTTTGCGCATTTCTTTTTTTACCTTGTGAGTACAAATCAATCAATCTGCGAAATAATTTTTTGGATTCAAACGTGTTTGGCTTCACTTTTTCCGCCACCTCCGGACTCACACCCAGCTGCTTCAGCTGCTTCGGACCAAAATCTTTCGCATTTGTATTTTTGATAATTTCCTCCAAGGAATTTCCGGCGTTGTGCACATTCGGCACGACGTCCGCTTTTTTCAATTCCTCAGACAAATCCGGATACAAATCATCAATTTCGCTCAAAAATTCTTGCGATTTTGCATTTTCTTTTTTGAGATAATTTTCGGCATTATTGTAAATTTCTTTGGCTTTTGTTTTGCTTTTATTCATCACTTTCGCTCCTTCCTTGGAAAATGGAAATTCACCTGTACCAATCTTGTACATCAATACGCCTCCAAAACCCAAACCCGCCAAGCCCTTGAGAGTTTCCCCCTTGAATAATCTGTGTAAGCCATACGCCAGACCCAACAAAGCTCCAAACCCCAACATAATATCTGCTGGGTTTGCACGCTTGGCCATGCTGTCATAACTCTCGCCATTGAGATAGCCTTTTGGGCCATTTGTTCCAGCAAGAATTTTCTTGAGCATTTCCTGACACTTGGCATCTCTCTTGAGCATCACCTCATTTCTTTCCCTAGTCTTTTGCTCTTCGAGCTCCTCTAGGGTAGTATCAGGTGCTACTTTTGGCTGATCAGGAACACTCTCCGCCGGTACTGGTTTAATTGCTTCTGCCATTGATTAAAATGAAAGGCTGTCTTTGTATTTGCTCGCTCCGGTCTGCTCAATCGCAATCAAGCGATAAATCACCTCGGCTACATCTGCACGTGTCATGCCCTCACCCGCCTCAAGCTCACCATCTTCGTTAGTCGGTACGAGGTTTTTCTTGGCTGAGAAATCCGCATACCCCGCAAACCACGCACTCGGATCCACGTCCGGATAAGGAGATCTGCTCACCTCTGAAGCTTCCGGCACGAGTGCGTCTGTCGCCTCAAAAAGTATCTTGAGGAATTCTGCACGATTCACGGTTTGTGCCGGTTTGAATGTTCCGTCGTCGTATCCTTTCACTACGGATAATTTGACCGCACGACCCACGTAAGGTGCATACCACTGCTCCGTGTCCGTATCTGGAAATTCCAAATCAGAAGCCGGAGTCAATGAAATATTAAAGGCAAGCAAAATCATCTTGAGCGCCTCGACACGGGACACCACCTTTTCAGGTTTGAATGTGCCGTCGTCGTATCCACCGATGATATTGTTTTTCTTGAGATAAGAAATCGCCTTCGCATTTTCGTGAGTTTCGTCCACGTCACTGAAAATATTTTCAGCTTCCTGTGCGGTGAGCGATTTACTATTTCCACGAATCACACCCTGCACAGCTGAAATAACCGTCGCCTCGCTGTCATTGCGAGTGTATTCGACTGTCGCCACACCATAAGTAAAGTAACGAGAACTAAGAGTGTCCTGAGAAAACTCACCACCACTCGGAGTGTCATTGAGAACGATATCGCCCACATGACTTTGATCCGGAGTTACATTTCCGTCCTCATCGATATAACTGATCGTGATCGTTTCTGGCTGACCAACAACGAAATGTCCATCGTGCTCAACCTTAAATCCAACAGCAGACTTGACCTCGTCAATCACACTAACCACGCCACTCGTGAACTCACGAGCATCGGCAAGCAATTTGATTTTGTATTCACCGACCTGATCACTCTCCACGTGCACAGTCGCCACTCCGTCCTCAAAGTCATCAGCCGTGAGTGTGTCATCTGAAAGTACCACACCGTCCTCCGACTCGAGCAAGAGAATAGAATCTAAATTGTAATTTTTGTCTGTCAGTCCGCCGTTTTGAGCATAAACATTGAGGCGAACATCATCACCCGCATGCACAAACGAATCTGTGAATTCGAGTTTATAAGAATATTCGGTTGGGTTTTCGACTGTGAAACTCTGACGCTCCTCGACATCGCCACTGTAAACCACCACCGTCAAATTACCTGCAACCTGCGGCGCAGATACCGTAAACGTTTGAGCTCCATTTTTGAAATTAAGATCCAGCTCATCTACATTTCCATCTGTAATAATTTTGACATAAGCCTTCTCGTTATAATCTGTCATTTTGTTTTCGTCCTCGTCCTGTGCCTCGACTGCCACACTAAACGTGTCCCCCGTTTCGATGGTTTCACTTTCGTAAAAAAGCTCAAACGAAGTCAGCTCCGGCTCGTCCTCAACCACGACTTCTTCATCGTCATCATTTTCATTTGAATTATCTTGCTCATCGTCTTGCTCATCTTCATCGTCATCTTCGTCTGCTGAACCATGCATAACCTCCCCATCAAAATCCAAATTATCCTGCACGAATTTCATCGGGTGCACAGTGTATTTTTGTGCATTCGCAATCTGACCTGCCGTACTCGACCCAGTCGGCCAATACGGGAAGAAAGGCGCAATCTCACGATCAATTTGAAAATGCAAGTGCGGTGCAGTTGAAAGTCCGGTGTTCCCAGAGTAAGCAATCAAATCACCTTTTTTTACCACTTCACCGTCCTTCACGAGAATTTTACTGAGGTGATTATAACTGGAATAAAGATTGGTCTTGCCACCGTCCGGATCTGGCACATTCGGATGTCCCACCACGATATGATTACCGAAACCAGTCGTACGCTCCTCAGTTTTTACCACTTGCCCATTCGCAATCGCATACACTGGAGTCCCCACCGGAACAACAATATCCACCGCAGGGTGAATACCATTTCCTTCCTTGTAATCCATATTATAAGTACCCAAATAAACAACCGTATAAACCAACTTCGCCAAACGCACCTTTGAAAGAAGATTTGTATCACCTACCGAAGCCACGTCCGCCGAAAGAGTTTTGATATCATATTCCGGAACTTGCACGATTTTATCTGCAGAAAATTCATCAAACTTGAGAGTGTTTCCGTAGCTACCACCCATTGCCAACCAATCCACCACCTGACCCACCGGATGGGTCGTCCCGTCAAACTCCGGCACTTCGTCCACATGCAAAATACTCGCCCGAAAAAGCTTGGACATATCCTGATTAAAAATCGAGGTAATCATAAACACCGCAAACACGGCCATAGTAACCCCTATTTTGAGATAGCGCTTGTCTATTTTTTTCATGTTTATTTTTTGTTTATTTTTTTTTATCATTACATTATAACAAATCTTAGATATTTTTTCAAGGGACAAATGCAGGCAAAATCGCTTCAGGAAACAAAAAACTACGCTGAAATAATTTCAGATTCTGTCAAGAATTATAGAATCGTGATTTTAACTGGCGATCTCGGCAGCGGTAAAACCACCTTTTCGCAGTTTCTCGGAGAAGCTCTCGGGACGAACGAACGCCTCACCTCCCCTACTTTTGCCCTGAGCCACCGTCACTCTCTGCCCGAAAACAAAAC
>CAZJIT010000048.1:0-4827 GCA_964546155.1 uncultured Candidatus Peribacteria bacterium | reverse complement strand
GTTCTCGCAAAACATGCGGACGCTCCTCTAAAATTTTCAAGGCATAATAATGAAAATCCTCAAAATCCAATACACCATGAATTTGTTTGAGATCCATGTATTTGGCATAGCAATGTGCCAACTCCTGATATTTGCGATGCTCATCAGCGTCCTCCCAATCCTTGCTCACCACAAAATCCAAATACCTTTCAGGAGTTATTCCCTCCTTTTGCAATTTACCGAAATGCATCAATAATTTGTGAATCGTATCTTCGTGATTTTTCGCCAAGAAATAATCCAAAGGCAACTCAGAATAATGATCCCGCAAAAACAAATACTGCTCGACGTCCTCCAAAACACCACGATGCGACGCAATCCCAATCTCCACACCATACTCCTGCACCAAATCCAAACAAAAAGCATGAAAAGTGCTAATCTCAGGAAAACCGCTCCCCAAAGGCAAGCTATCCAAAACACGATTTTCCAGCTCGGTAGCAGCATCGTTATTGAATGCTAGAGCCAAAATCTCACGTGCTTGGCATTTCTCGGAACTAATCAAATAAATCACCCTCTCGGTCAGAACACGGGTTTTACCGGTTCCAGCACCCGCCACAATCAACAATGGCCCCTCGCCATGCTCCACGGCTTTTTTCTGTTCAGAATTTAACGGAAAATTATTCATGTCCTCAGGATAGCTTTTTTCGGGAAATCATAAAAGAGGTTTTTGTTTTCTGGGTATTGAATTTTTGTGACATTTGTGCTAAAATAAAATGAAAAATAAACATAAAAATATGAAAAACCTATACAAAAAAATCTCAAAGACAATCTCCGCACTCATGATGAGTGTGATGATTTTTGCACCTGCTAACGCACAGGCTTCTCGTCAAGTACAAGCCTACGGCGTAGATTCCATCGCTGGCTATTCGGCTCTCGTAACAACCAACGCAATCAGCGCAAATACCGATGTGGAATTCAAAATTATCAAGCCGGATAACACCGAACTAAGCATCACAGAAAAAACCGAATCAGACGGAATTGCTCGTTTGGATTTGTATGGGTATCACACTCGCAAAGCCGGCAAATATCTGGTTTCTGCTCGCACTTCTGACACGGAAGCATTTACAAATTTCAATGATTTTGAGATTTATCCAGATGATCTTTCGGATACTTATTCAACTGTGGAAGCCTCTGATACAAGTGTCGATGCAGATGATCGCAGCGAGATTTTTATCACTGTGAATCTCAAAGATCAGTATCAAAATCCACTTTCAAATCAAATTGTAAATCTTATTTCATCACGTGCGGAGGACAAAATCCGCTCATTTACCGCAGGTACAGACCAAAACGGAGAAATAAAATTCGCTGTGAAATCCGCCAAAGTTGGAATTTCTACTTTTAGCGTACTCGATCCCACCAGCGGCGAAATCCTCACAGAAAGACCAAAAGTGGTTTTTGTGGAGCCAGTAGGAAATATTGGTGGAGGGAAAAGTAGCCTCACAGCTTCATTCATCGGAAGCACTGACTCGTCAGATGAGCTAGCGGGTTCGGTTTCTCGCCTAGAAATCACACAGCTACCTTCACAAGCCAGCGTAAACCAGACAGTCAGCTTCGTAGTAAACGCAAAAGATGTAAATGGTAAAACGGTAACAAATTACGGAGGAACTGTTTATTTTTCTACGACAGACAATGAAGCAACCATTCCTCAGAAATACACTTTTACGCCGGAGGATCTCGGTAGTCATGAGTTTGAGCTCGCAATTCGCTTCCAAACTAAGGGCACTCAAACCATCACAATTACTGACTGGGACGACCCAGCTATTCTCGGTAGCGCAAACATTATCGTAACAGATGCTGTTGCTCCAGAGGGAAAAATCACTTTGGATACACCTCAGACTGGCACATACACTATAAATACTTTCGTGCTTTCTGGGACAGGGCTACCTCTCACAGACGTTGATTTGTACGACAGCAACACAAAATTAACAACCGTAGCTGTAAATTCAGATGGTGAATATTCTTGGACTGTGAATGGACTTGGTGATGGTACTCATATTTTCCAAGCTAAAACAGGTGATATTGTTTCCAATAAAGTGAATGTAGTCGTCGATCGCACGGGCGCTCAGATAGAGGACATTTATACAGACCCAGCTAATCCGATTATCGTAAACACACCATTTAAATTATTCATCAAGACAGACTCGGGATTAGCCTCTGTAAAAGCGGTGTTCAATGGAACACAATATACCCTAACCGAAAAAGCTGATGAAGATGGTGTTTACACCGTCAACATGGCAGCACCAAACACTGTGAGCAATTATCCAATCGATGTAACCCTAGAGGATACTCTCGGAAACAAAACAGAAACTCCGGGAGCGCACATCGTAGAGGTGATTGAGAATGAAAAATTCACAAAAGTGTACGGCGTAGTGGCTACTCCAGGAAACGAAAAAGTGGATCTCACATGGTCACCGACAGAAGGGGCAACGAGCTATCTCGTAGAATACGGCGTAGAATCAGGAAATTATTTTGATTCTGTGGATACAGTCATCGATACACCAAAAGCTACAATCATGGAGCTCATCAACGGACGCAAATATTTCTTTGTGGTCACAGCTCTAGATGAAGACGGCTACCCAATGACCGGCAAAAGTGAAGAAGTATCGGCTACACCTTTTGCGCCGGCACCAGTCCTAAATCTCAGTGCTGAGGCAGGAGATGCTCAGGTGGATCTCAAATGGCAAAAATATGAAAATGCCAGCAAGTATTTCGTTTACATCGGCATTGAGGCAGGAAATTATACTACCGGATTTGTTACTCCAGATGCGAACAACAAAGCAACCGCTTACAACTTAATCAACGGACAAAGATATTATTTTGCAGTCGTAGCACTCGACTCAGAAAACAAAATCATGTCGAGTCTGAGTAACGAGGCAACTGCCATTCCTGTTGCTCCACCTGTGGTAAATCTTCAGGCAGTCGCAGGAAATGCCAAGGCAAATCTTACTTGGAATTCTTATAAAAATGCTTCAAGCTATGCGGTTTACATCGGCATAGAATCAGGAAGTTATATCGATATGTTCCAAACTGCAAACGCAAATCCTCAAGCTGAAGCCTACAACCTAGTGAATGGCCAGCAGTATTATTTCGCAGTTATCGCCCTAGATAAAAATGGAAATATCATGTCGAGCCTCAGCAACGAGGCAACTGCCACACCATTTGCTCCAGAAGTGGTTTGTATTCCTGAAGAAGTAATTAATCTCACTGGCGTAGGTACGGAAGACGGCTGGATAACAATCGAGTGGGAGGCAAGCGAAAGCACTGACACCTATTCTATTTATTACGGAACAGATGAAGAAAATCTCACCCTGCTCGCTCAAGTAAATAACGGGCAAACTTCATGGAGTGGTGAATTCGAAGATGGAACTTACTACTTCGCAGTCAAAACTGTCTGCCCAGAAATGCACGAAGCTCCAATCGACTTCCAAAGAGTAATACAAGTAAACACTGGGGCAGAACTCGCTATTGCATTTTTCATTAGCACGATTTTCTTCGCCCTCGCTTACAAACTAAAACTAATCCCACAACGAGCAGCTATCCGAAACACACGCAAAGAAATAGCCGACCTGCTTAAATAATTTCACCAAAACAACGAGTCAATTCATTTGGCTCGTTTTTTTATTTGTGCTAATATCGGGACATGCAAATCTACAACACTTTAACCAAAAAACTAGAAACTTTCTCTCCGCTGAAGGAGGGGGAAGTGAAATTATATTCTTGCGGACCGACAGTTTATTCTCGTGCACACCTCGGCAATTTTTCCGCATATTTATTTTCAGATTTATTGACACGCTGGCTCACGCATAGACATGAATTCAGGGCAGGGGAGTCAGCTCTTGCAGTTCACAAAATCTCAAACATCACCGATGTCGGACATCTCACGTCGGACGGGGATACAGGTGAGGACAAAATGGAAAAAGCCGCCAAAGAACAGCAAAAATCGGTATTAGAGATAGCACGCCACTGGGAAAATCTCTATCATCAAGATGAGCAAAAGTTAAATATTTTACCAGCTGAAAAGTACCCTCGAGCCACAGAATACATCGAGCAGATGATAAAAATGACTCAGGAATTGATCGAAAAAGGATATGCCTACGAGAACGAAGACGGGATTTATTTTGATGTAACAAAATTTGAAGATTACGGAAAACTATCCGGAAACACTCTCGAAAATCTCAACACTGGGGCAGGGGGGCGCATTTCAGAATCACACCAACTGGGCAAACGCAATCCAGCAGATTTCGCACTTTGGAAAAAACTGACTGGTGAAAATGCAAAACATTCTCTCCACTGGCCGAGTCCTTGGGGGGAGGGATTCCCCGGCTGGCACATCGAATGCAGTGCTATGATTCTCGCAAATCTCGGTGAGCAAATTGATATTCATACCGGCGGAGAAGATAATATTTTCCCTCATCATGAATGTGAAATTGCGCAAATGGAAGCCACCACAGACAAAAAACCATTTTGCAAATACTGGCTGCACAAGCGTTTTATCCAACTCAACGCTGAAAAAATGAGTAAGTCGAAGGGTAACGTGCTCAATCTTGACGATGCGATTAATGAAGGTTTTGATCCGCTCGACGTACGCTATTTATTTCTTTCCGTGCACTATCGCCAGCAGTTGAATTTTACATGGGAATCACTCGGGTCTGCACAAACCGCCCGCAAAAAAATCCAAAATGCATGGGAAAAATGCAAAGACGCAAAATCCAAAAATGAAGAAATTTACTCCCAAGAATTTTTCGATTTCATGGAAGATGACCTGAACACTTCCGGCGCACTTTCTGTTGT
>CAZJIT010000047.1:0-4841 GCA_964546155.1 uncultured Candidatus Peribacteria bacterium | reverse complement strand
TTGGATCTGGATTTTGGCAATGGTGTTTGGAGCGGGTGCGTTGTTTGTCGCCAAGATCGAATTATTCAAAAATCTCTGCAAGAAAAAAATCATTTAATCTAAGCTAAAATGCCAAGAAGAGAGAAAAAAACAGCAAATGTAATGATTTGCGAAGGGTGCGGTCAGGAGATCGCAGTGCTCTACGTGGACAATAAAAAAGAAAATCGTCCAGAACTGAAAAAATACTGCAATGTGTGCAAAAAGCGCATGGGCGGTAAGTTCAAGGCGGCGAAATCCAAAAAGAAATAATTAAAATTTCAAATATTTTGGCCTGCTTTCGGGCAGGCTTTTTTGGTTGTGTTTTTGGCTCAAATATGATAAAATGTAAAGAAATAAAAACAAACAAACATGAAAAAAATCCTTGCTTTGATTTCGATTCTGCTACCGGAAGTGGCTCTGGCTGTAAATAATCAGTCCACAGAAAATACCGAAGGCGGTTTGCAGGAGCTGTTTAGCATGGATAGATTTTTGACTTATTTCTCGGCGATGATCGTCCTGCTTGTCGGTGTTTTTATGGCTTGGGTGGTCAAGATACTGGTTTTGCGGGCGATCGAAAAATCTCGTGGGGACTACATTCGTGAGGCGACCAAAATTTTGGTTGGGCGAGTTGTTTTTGTGACGATTTCTTTTGTGAGCATTGCGATTTGTTTTGCGATGATCGGAATCGACATGTGGACGGTTTTTGCGGCGCTTGGGCTTGGTATCGGTTTTGCGTTCAAGGACATTATCGGTAATTTTATGGCGGGGGTGGTGATTCTCATGCAAGAAAAAATCAATATCGGGGACTTGATCCGGGTGGGTCTGGAGTCTGAGAAAGTTTTTGGTACGGTGATGGATATTACGGGTCGTGCGACGATTATCCATGCATTTAATGGTACGGAAATTATCGTGCCGAATGCGGATATCATCGCTAAGCAGGTGACTTGTTTCAATACCAATCCATTCCGTCGTATTGATTTTGCGGTGGGTATTAGTTTTGGTTCGGATATCGAAAAGGCACGCCAGCTCGCTCTCGAAGCCATGAAAAATATTGAAGGAATTGAGGTTCAGCCTGCACCGTCCGTGATTGCGACGGGGTTTTTGGAGAGCGCAGTCGAGATCAAAGTGCGTTTTTGGGTGCAGTCACGTTCCGGCTGGCTCAAGGTGCGCACAGAGGTTATTCGTAAGGTCAAAGAGGCATTTGATCAAAATGGCATTGTTATTCCGTTTCCAATTCGTACGATTCAGTCACCTGCTCATGCGCAAGATATTGCTAAGGAAATGCACGATCTCAATCGTCAGAAATTTGAGCAAGACAGGCAAAACAATCCCTTTAATTAAAATCTGAGATTTGCTAGACTCTGCACATGCAGAGTTTTTTTATTCAGACTTTTGGGTGTCAGATGAATTACGCCGACTCGGACAGGGTGCGGGTGGTTCTTGAGAATGCAGGTCTGCACGAGGTGGATTCTCCTGAGGAGGCTGACGTGATTATCCTCAACACCTGCAATGTTCGCCAAAAACCGGCGGACAAGGCGTTTGGTTATCAGCGGATTTTGCAGGATTTGAATAAAACCAAAAAGAGAGTTTGGGTGATTACGGGTTGCTTGGTTGAACGGACGAGCACACGTGATTCCGAAAAAAAAGACAAGCTACTGCCTCAGCTGAGTAATCTGGACATTGCGTTGCGGGTGGAGGACATCGGACAGTTGCCGACTCTCTTGGGGATTGGGCAGGGGTTGAGCGGGGATTATCTCGATATTTTGCCGAGGTTCGAGGGGGCGACGGCGTACATTCCGATCATGACCGGTTGCAATAATTTTTGCAGTTATTGCATCGTGCCGTACACTCGTGGGCGAGAGCGTTCTCGGGGTGTGGCGGAGATTTTGCGGGAATGCGAAAAAGCGCTGGCAGACGGGGCGAAGGAGATTATTTTGCTTGGGCAAAATGTAAATTCTTATGCGCATGATTTCCCGAATTTGTTGCGTCAGGTCAATGCGCTTTCCGGTAAATTTTGGCTGTGGTTTACCTCGAGCCACCCCAAGGATTGCACGCCGGAGTTGATTCGGGCGATGCGTGATTGCGAAAAAATGCGACCGCATCTTCATCTGGCTGTCCAAAACGGGATCGATGAAACGCTCGAGCGCATGAATCGCAAATACACAGTTTCGGATTATCGGGCGATCGTGGCCGAGTACCGCCGACTTTTTCCCGAGGGGGCGCTCACCACGGATTGGATTGTTGGGTTTTGCGGAGAAACGGAGGAGGATTTTGTGCGGAGTTTGGATTTTATGCGGGAGATGAATTTTGATCAGGTTTATTTTGCGCAGTACAACGAGCGTTCGGGGACATTTGCGACGGAAAATCTGGACGACGATGTGACGCCTGCGGACAAAAATTCTCGCTGGCATCGGTTCAATGAAGAAATGAAAAAAATCGCTTTTGTAATCAATGAAAGTTATGTTGGGCGGGAGTGCGAAATGCTCGTGGAGGAGGTGCGAGGGGACGAGGTCATCGGTCGAATCGGGCAAGACAAGCCAATCACGTGCAAAGCACGGGCGCAGGTAGGGGATTTCCTCAAAGTCAAAATCACCAAAGCCAAGGACTGGCGACTCTGGGGTGAAGTGCTGTAATTCACTTGCAAAATACTCAAAAGAGCGTAAAATAAAACATTGTTTTATGATTTTTGATTTATCGATTTGTCTTAGACCAAGAAGGAGATAGATATGGAAAACGAAACAAGATTTTTGGTGGCTTTTTGTGATCAGAATGATTTTGATGCGCCACTGCTTTTGTGGGAAAACCCGTTTGTTGTTAGCAAGAAAGGAGTTTTTTTAAAAGATAGTTGCGGTGTTGAGATAGAAAATGAAGAGCAAGCCGAAGAATACGGTTTTGTGATTTTGCCTTTTTGCACCGATCACTCGGTTTATTTGGAAATAAAAGACTCGCTTCAGGCATCTCAAATCAAAGCTTTTTTACAGCAGATCGAGATGGAGGCACGATCTTTGTGCAACAGATTCTCCAGGGAAATGGATTTGGAAATCAATCGGATTAATTGTCAGCTTGAGATTACTCCGATTTTGAACTCCGAAGGAGAATCGGACGTGGCGGGTGGCGCTGAGCAATACAATATTTCCATGCAGATTTTTACGAATGAAGATGTTTGCACGGCGTGTGTGACTGCCGGCACATTTTTTGTGGGGTTGAGTAGTTGCATCAGTTGTCTTTTTGCCAATCTGCACAACAATCTTCAGGCGCTTTTGTTTGACGAGCACAATCTGGAGCAGGCGGAGATTGCGAAAAGGCGTTCAGTTGCCGAGCTGGAGGCGATTCAGACCTCCACCAAAAAACAAAATGCGATTTTGGAGAAACTTAGAAGCGGGCAAGTTGTTTCGGCGAAGGTGCAAGGGGTGGAGATTTTTATGGGGGTGCCATATTCTCCCGCTCTTCCAAAAATCTAAGGCAAATTGATCAGGGAGCTCCATTCGGGGCTCCTTTTTTTAAATTCCTGCTTGACTTTGGGCGGTCAGATCGTTAAAATCACGTGCGTATTTCTAACAAAGATAAGTAATCATGGAAAAAATATCTCTAAAAGCTCAATTGCGTGATGTTGCGAGTGAGCGTGCAGACCACCTCCGCAAGGCAGATTTGTTGCCGATCGAGTGCTATGGTCATAACCAAGAAAATCTTCACATCAAGGCTGATTATCAGGATTTTCGTCGTGCTTACATCAAGGCTGGTAGCTCCACATTGATTGATTTGGAAATCGAGGGCGATGGTTCTCACAAGGTGCTCGTGCAGGACGTGCAGTTCGATCCGATTTCTGACAAGATGACTCACGTGGATTTCAAGCTCGTAAATCTCAAAGAAAAACTTACTGCCAATATTTCCCTCAAGGTTGTGGGCGAGGCTCCGGCTGTGAAGGAATTTGACGGTGTCTTGATCCAAAATCAGGACGAGGTTGAGGTGCGTTGTTTGCCTGCTGATTTGATTCACGATATCGAGGTGGACGCATCTACTCTCGCAAATATCGGTGACTCGATCAAGGTTGGTGATCTCAAGGTTTCTGACAAGATCGAAATCATCACTGATCCTGAGCTTCCGGTACTTTCTGTGACTGCGAAGGCTGAGGAGGTCGAGGCTCCGGCTGAGGTCGAGGCTCCGGCTGAAGGCGAAGAGAAGAAAGAAGAATCTTCTGAGGAAAAATCCGAATAAACTTAATTCTAAGTTTTGAGAGATTCGCTAAAAAAAATTTTACTAATATTTGTCACTGTGGTCGCCACCCTAGGCGGCATGGCCACAGTGGCTTATGTTTTTTCTGCGAGTAATCCGCAAAATGCAAATCACGAGGTAAATGATTTTGCGGTGGATCTTTGGGGCGGGGTGCATTCTGCGATTTTTGGGGTGGTGAGCGAGGTGGAGAACATCGATCTCAAGGTGCGCCAATCTTATTTTGATGGGGCGGTGGTTGCCGAGGATTTGGCGGAGCGCCCGATCAGTGTCATGGTCGAGAATCACCCTTTTGCTCGTCCGCAGCAGTCTAGTTTGGCAGAGGCACAGATCGTGCGTGAGGCGCTGACTGAGGGCGGGATTACCAGATTTATGCTGACTTTTGGGCGGGAATATCCTGAGCGGGTCGGGCCGGTGCGCAGTGCTCGTCCGTATTTCGTGGAGTGGGCGAGTGAGTTGGGCGGGATTTATGCGCATGCCGGTGGGAGCGATGATGCCCTCACAGAGATTTACGCTTCGGATTTGATCAATGCCGATGAGGACGCCGTGGGCATGACACGGGATTTTGATTATCAGGCTCCGCACAATTTATT
>CAZJIT010000046.1:0-4850 GCA_964546155.1 uncultured Candidatus Peribacteria bacterium | reverse complement strand
CAAAAAAGCCTATGCTGGCAAATACGCCATCGGGGCGTTTAATGTAAATAATCTGGAAACGATTCAGGGAATTTTGGAGGCGAGTAATGCGCTCAATTCTCCGGTGATCTTGCAAGTTTCCAGAAATGCCCGCAAGTACGCCGACCCGATTTACCTCAAGCACCTGATCGATGCCGGGGTCGAGAAATACCCGAACCTGCCGATTGTTTCGCACCTTGACCATGGCGATGATTTTGCGACTTGTCGGGATTGTATCGAGTCGGGATTTACGAGTGTGATGATCGATGCGTCGTGTTTTGATTTTGAGAAAAATATTGAATTAACCAAGGAAGTCGTGGATTTTGCGCATCAGCGTGGAGTGGTGGTCGAGGCGGAGTTGGGGCAACTTGCTGGTGCGGAGGACGAGGTAAATGTCGCTAATTCACATTATACTGACCCGGATCAGGCAGTTGAGTTTGTCGAGCGCACGGGGGTGGACAGCTTGGCGATTTCGGTGGGAACGAGTCATGGTGCTTACAAATTTTCCGGTGAGCCGAAGTTGGATTTTGCACGCTTGGAGGAGATTTCGAGTAAATTAGCCGGGTTTCCGCTCGTTCTACATGGGGCGAGTACGGTCATTCCCGAGTTGGTGCAGAAGTGTAATCAGTACGGTGGACAGCTGGGTAATGCGCAGGGGGTGCCGGAGGAAATGTTGCACAGAGCGAGCCAGACCGGGGTTTGCAAGATCAATATCGATACAGATATTCGGCTGGCTTTTACCGCTACGATTCGGGAGCATTTTGTGCAGAGTCCTGCGGATTTTGATCCGAGGCAGTATCTCGCTCCGGCTCGTGATGCGATCCAAAAAATGGTCGAACACAAAATCAAAAACGTCCTCGGCAGTGAAGGTAAAATTTAATTTGTGGATTTTGAGTGTGATTTGCTGTATAATTTTTACAAGTAATTTTTAATGTGAAAACTATGAAGATGCGTAAGGGTTTTACCCTCATCGAGTTGCTTGTGGTTATCGTGATCATCGGTATCCTTGCGACCTATCTTATTCCGACTATCATGGGAGCTCCGGCTCGTGCACGTGATGCCGGTCGTCAGTCTGTCTTGAATGGAATCAAGGTAGCGATGACTTCTTATTATGCTGATTATGGACACTTCCCACGTGGTGAGGTGTGTATCACTTCAGGGGATACTTTCGAGATTGATGACGACAATGACGATGATTTCACTCGAGATAATCTCAAAAAGTATTTCGAAGGAAACAAAATGCCTGATGATCCACAAAGTTTAGCAGTGGTGCCTACTGATTTGAGCGAGGATTGTAACGGTTATTATTATCGTTCGATTCGTGCGGTGGACGGTGGTCGTCAGCATGCGGCTTACATCGTTTCGGCGGTAGCTGAGATTCAGGGAAATGCCACTCAGGATTGTGACATAATCACTGAAATCGATAGCTTGGACGACGACGATTTGAGAGCTCCGGAAGACAATGCGACAGATTCTCACTGGTGCATGATCGTGACCGGTAGCTAGGATTCATTCCAAAAACAAAAACCGCTCCAACACGGGGCGGTTTTATTTTAATTTGACATTCGTGATTTTTACGGTAAGATACACCTACAAAACGTCGCGGGGTGGAGCAGTTGGCAGCTCGCCAGGCTCATAACCTGGAGGTCGTAGGTTCGAGTCCTACCCCCGCAACCAAAATTCTTAAAACCAGCTGAACAACTAATTTGTTTTGTTTTTTGAAAATTGCTAAAGTGCGAATGCAAACTAAAAATCAAAATGAGGAAAATTTGCAAATTTATCGCTCTGAGCCTGTTGTTTTTTAATTTTTGCGGGTTTGCGGAAGCGGGCGTTTTTCGTGATGTGCAAACCGAAAATTCAAACCAAACCGCTATCGATTTTTTGCATGAGCTGGAGATTGTGGCAGGGTACGTCGATGGCAATTTCAAGCCGGAGGGCAAGGTAAATCGAGTCGAGCTCCTGAAAATTCTGATAGAAAGCAAAAATCTGGACAAGGAAATCGAGGGCTACGGGAATTGTTTTCCGGACGTGCTCGAGCAGTGGTTTGCGCCGTACGTCTGCTACGCCAAAGAAAAAGGCTGGGTGAAGGGTTATCAAAATGGATATTTCAGACCGGGGAATGCGGTGAGTAAGGTCGAGGCTCTCAAAATGATGGTCAATGTTTTTGGGATTGAGGTTTATACGACGCCCGACGCACCGGTTTACGAGGACACGGAATACTCGGCGTGGTACTACCCCTACGTCAAAACAATGCATCGGCTTGGATTTCTCGAGGAAACAGGTGTGCGGTTTTTTCCGGCGGAAGAAATAACACGAGGAGGAGCGAGCGAGAATATTTTTCGCATGTTGGTTCTCGAAAAAACAAAAGCTCGTCGTTACAAAAAAGATTTGAATGCAAATTTGCCTGAGGTGGAGCGCCAATTTCTTTCGCAACAAGCACGAGTGGAGAGTGAGGGTGTGCTCGTCCCAATCGAAAAAGTGGTGGACGGTGACACGGTGGACGTGCTTTACCAAGGCGAAAAAGTGCGTGTCAGAATCAGCGGGATCAACACGCCGGAAACGGTTGATTTTCAGGAAGGGGTGCAGTGTTTTGGTCCGGAGGCGAGTGCCCGTGCGAAGGAGCTTTTGGAGGGGCGGGAGGTCTGGCTCGAAACAAACGGTGAACTTGGCAAGTACGGTCGGTTGATTGGATATTTGCGGTTGGAGAGTGGCGAGGATTTCGGAGAAAAAATGATCGAGGAGGGATTTGCTTGGAATTACGACACTTATCCGCACGAGAGAATGAAAATCTACGAGCAGGCGGAAGTCGTGGCTCGTGAAAATCTCAGCGGTTTGTGGGCGAGTGAGGTCTGCGGTGGACTCGAAATGTCAGTTGATGAGGTCGGTGCTCCGTGGGTTTGCTCAAAAAATGTTTACAACTGCACGGATTTCGTGACTCGAAGCGAGGCGCAGGAGGTTTTTGATTATTGCTGGGGAGTGGTCGGCAAGGACGTGCACAAAATGGATCAAGATGGTGATGGCGAAGTTTGCGAGGGAATGGAATGATTTTGTGCTTGACCACAGCAGGTGCATTTGCTTAAATAAAATTACCGAATAAGAAACGGTCTCAAATATACAGAAGATTCTCGTGAAAATTTCAAATAAAACAATCCGAAATTCACTTATCCTAGCCAAAAAACTGACTTCATCGAGTCGGTAGGTTTTTGTATGTTTGAGGTTTAATTTTAATCCTTAAACAAAAAAGAAATGTCAAATGTAACTGTTGCGATTCTGGCGCTGATCGTTGGTGGTCTGGGTGGTTATTTTGCGCACCTCCAAAAAATGCGTCAATCTCGCAAAGACGCTCAGTCCGAGTCACGTCGTATTCTTGAGAATACCAAAAAAAGACAGGCAGAGCTCGAGCTCGAGGCAAAGCGCAAAGCTGTCGAGATCGAGGCGGAAGCGAACAAACTCCGCAACACGGCTCAAGAAGAGCTCAAAGAACAGCGTGCCAAGGTCGAAATGATCAAGGAAAAACTCGAAAAACGTGATGAAGAAATCACGAAGAAAAAAGAAGAAGCGGATAAAATCCGTGAAGAAGCTCGCAACAAAGAAGAAAAACTCAAGGAGCGTGAGGTGAAACTCGCAGAATCTGAGGGGAAAATTACTTCTGAGTTGGAGCGTGTGTCCAACCTCAAAAAAGAAGAAGCTCGTGATGAGCTCCTCGTGCGTGCGGAGAAGGAATTTAGCGAGGACATCACCAACCGTATCAAGAAAATCGAGATGGACGTGAAGGAAGAAGCAGATAAAAAAGCCCGTGACATCATCGCACTTTCTATCCAAAAATATGCTGCTGAGGTGGCGTCTGAGGCGACAGTGACGATTGTGGAGTTGCCAAGTGATGAAATGAAGGGGCGCATCATTGGTCGTGATGGTCGCAATATCAACGCATTCGAGCAGGCAACCGGTGTCGATGTGATCGTCGATGACACTCCGGGTTCGATTGTGATTTCGGGGTTTGATTTGGTGCGTCGTTACGTTGCCAAGTTGACTCTGGAGAGATTGATTTCTGATGGGCGTATTCACCCGGCCCGCATCGAAACTGAATTGCAAAAATCTCAGAAAGAAGTGAATAACATTATCAAGGATTTTGGTGAGAAGGCGGTTTACCAAGCTGGTATTACCGGTTTGCACCCAAATCTGATCAAGCTGATGGGGCGTCTGCGTTTCCGTACTTCTTACGGGCAAAACGTGCTCAAGCACTCGATCGAGGTGTCTTTCCTCGCAGCTGCGATTGCTTCTGAACTGGGAGCAGACGTAAATGTCTGTCGCAAAGCCGGTTTCCTCCACGATATCGGTAAAGCCGTCGATCACGAGATCGAGGGTGGTCATGCGACGATCGGTGGTGATATTCTCAAGAAATTCAAGATTGATGAACGTGTGATTCACGCTGTGGCAGCGCACCACGAGGATATTCCTCTAGAAACAATCGAGGACATCATCGTGCAGGCGGCTGATGCGATCAGCTCAGCTCGTCCGGGTGCTCGTAAAGAATCTTTGGACAACTACATCAAGCGCCTGACTGAGCTCGAAAATACCGCAACTTCATTCGAGGGTGTGGAGCGGGCTTACGCAATTCAGGCCGGTCGTGAGATCCGTGTGATTGTCGATCCGGAGGACGTGGACGACCTTCAGGCGCTTCGTCTTGCGAAGAATATCGCAGACAAGATCGAGATGGATCTCGAATACCCTGGTCAGATCAAGGTGACGATTCTGCGTGAAACTCGTGCGACTGAGTACGCAAAATAATAATTGGAAAAACAACCCACTGAGCGATCGGTGGGTTTTTTATT
>CAZJIT010000045.1:0-4954 GCA_964546155.1 uncultured Candidatus Peribacteria bacterium | reverse complement strand
ATAAAAACCTTCCTGTTTCGAAATTTCGATACTGCGAAGTTCGCCGCCACCCTTTTTCCAGTCTTCCGCCAAAAATCTCACACCATATTTTTCCGCAAATCTCTCTCCGGTCGGATTGATTATTTCTGCCCGTTTGTGTCTTGAGTTTGTCAGCGTACTTGCAAAGTAGGGGATATTTCTTATCTTTGCTTTTTCAGCGGTTTTTTCCAGTCGTATCGCATAACAAGTCTGACACCTGCTTCCACCTTCCATTTCCTGCTCCAACCCTCTCACTTTTTTGAGCCACTCTTCATATTTTTCATCTTCCTTTATCAACTCAATTTTATTTTTAATAGCCCACGCCTCCACCTCCTCCAGCCTTTTTTTGTATTCATCACTCGGATAAATATTAGGATTACACCAATACAAAATCACATGCCAGTCATTTTTCAATAATTTTTCAACTACACTTCCTGCGCAGGGTGCACAGCATACATGCAATAAAATTTCCTTTTTCATAATTCAATACTACTAAAAAACACCCCCATTTTGCAACGGGGGTGTGTACTTTGGTTATGGTTTAAGCACTGACTTTGGCATTGACCGGAATCAACGAATTTTCATTGTCGTCATCTTCCTCAAAATCAATTTCTCGGGCGGATCCAGAAACAGCCTTATATTTTGTGGTTGTTATTGTTTTAGGTTTCTTGGAAGAAGTAAGGCAGGGTGATTCACTTGCATTGGCGATTAATTTGGCTCGTTCTAGATTTTCACGAGATTTTAGAACCGCTTTCGCACTTTCCTTGAGATGCGCAATTCCTGACTCCTCAGCTTCCCTCTGCATTTTTTCAATAATCCCATACAACTCAGAGATTGTTGCATTTTTCCCTTTCCACAATGAAATTGTCTTGAGAACTCTTTTCATTTCACCTTCTCGAGATTTTATTTCTCCCTCGAGCTCCTCAATTTTCATTTTCAGTTCTGCGATTTCATTTTCGAGAATATAAACCTCTTTTTTGTTTACCTTGAGCTGACTGCTTTTCTCTTGATGTCTTTTTTGAGAAGCTTCGAGTTCTGCTTCGAGCGCCGCCTTATCTTTGACGAGATCTTCTTTTTCCTTGCTTAACTCTTTGTACCTTTTCCTTACCTCAGATCTTTCGGCATTTAGATCCAGATTCTTTTCCCAAATAGTCAATCTCTCTTTTTCAGCTCCCAGTCTCTTTTTGTGAGCCTCTTCAATTTTTCTGTAAGCCCTGCCTTTGTCTATCAGAGCCTCATCTCTTTCCTCTCTCACTCTTTTGCAAACAATGTGATTAAGCGCAATACTTAAAATTATCACACCTGCCATTCCGCTTAAAAATGCGATTTGCATAATTTGAATCTCATTCATAACCCTCTCCTTTATATAAACGTTAATTTAAAGACCATAATCCAAAGTAGCCAAATTTAAACCAATTTCCTGAAAATGTCAATATTAAATAATAAAAACTCAGAAAATCTAGAGCCGACCAATGAGGCTGAAGATACAAATCAAGAAACCGAAAATGAGGAAGAAGGCTTGCCGGAAATAACATTGCGTCCAGAAATAGGAGTTCATAGTTTTCGTGATCTTCAGGAGGAAATGGAAACTTGCTATCTCGACTATGCCATGTCGGTGATTGTTTCTCGTGCTCTTCCAGATGTGCGTGACGGTCTTAAGCCGGTTCATCGTCGTATTCTTTACACTATGAACGAGCTTGGATTGCGTAGTAGCGCCAAGTTTCGTAAATCAGCAGCTGTAGTCGGTGATGTGCTCGGTAAATATCACCCACATGGTGATGCCGCGGTTTATCAGGCGATGGTTCGTTTAGCACAGGACTTCTCGATGAGAGATACGCTCGTACACGGTCAGGGTAACTTCGGTTCGATTGATGGTGACTCCGCCGCTGCGATGCGTTATACTGAGGCGAAGATGACCAAACTTGCCGAGGAAATGCTTGCGGATTTGGATAAAGAAACCGTGGATTTCCGTCCGAACTATGATGAAACTCGTCAAGAACCAACTGTCCTCCCAACTAAGGTTCCTCAGCTCCTCATCAATGGTACGCTCGGTATCGCGGTCGGTATGGCGACTTCTATTCCTCCGCATAACTTAGGCGAAATCATCGACGCGACTTTGCACATTGTCGAGAATCCAGAAGCAACTGTGGAGGATTTGCTCGCTTTTGTTAAGGGGCCGGATTTTCCGACTGGAGGTATTCTCTACGATGGGGGAATTCTTCGTGAGGCTTACTCGACTGGACGTGGTAGTGTGACTACTCGTTCTAAGCTCGAGATCGAGGAAATGAAAAATGGCAAACACCGTATCGTCGTAAATGAAATTCCATATCAGGTTAATAAAGCTGTCTTGATTACCAAGATGGCGGATCTAGTTCGTGACAAGAAAATTGTTGGTATTACGGATATTCGTGATGAATCCAACCACGAGGGTATCCGCATTGTGATTGAGTTGGCGAAGAATTCTTATCCAAACAAAATCGTCAATCAACTCTATAAGCTTACTCAGCTTCAGGAGAATTTCTCTTTCAATATGATTGCGCTGGTCGATGGTATTCAGCCACGTCTGCTCAATTTGAAAAATATTCTCGAGCAATTCGTGAAACACAGATTCGAGGTGATTACTCGTCGCATCAATTATGACCTCAAGATCGCCAAAGCTCGCGCACATATTCTCGAGGGTTTGCGTATCGCGCTGGATCAAATCGACGCAGTTATCGACACAATCCGCAATTCCAAAACCAAAGAAATCGCGAAAGAAAATTTGATCAAGAAATTCAAGCTTAGCGAGCTCCAAGCCCAAGCCATTCTCGAAATGCGTCTCCAGGCTCTTGCTGGTCTTGAGCGCCAGAAGATCGAGGACGAATACAAAGAAAAACTTGCTTTCATTGCCGAATGTGAGGCAATTCTCGCAGATGAGAAGAAAGTCTACGCCATTGTTTCCGAAGAATTGACTGATATCAAGGCACGTTACGCAACTCCACGTCGCACTCAGATTCTCAAGCAAGGACTCGACGGATTCAGTGCCAAGGATACTATTCCAAATGCGCCGATGATGGTCATGCTTAGTAAACAAAATTATATCAAACGCCTTCCACCGACTGCCTTCCGCGCCCAAAACCGTGGAGGAAAGGGAATTATTGGCACAACAACCAAAGACGAGGACGAAGTATTGCTCATGAAGAATGCAAATAATCACGATGAACTCATGTTCTTCACAAGCCAAGGTCGGGTGTTTAGATTGCCAACTTACGAGATCCCGCAATGCAGTCGCCAAGCCAAAGGAACTCCGATTATCAATCTTCTTCAGCTTCAGCCTGATGAGCGTGTGACCGCCGTACTCAATGCCGGTGAGAAGCTCGAGGGGCAATCCCTAATCATGTGTACTCACCAAGGCACCATCAAAAAAACTCTTGTTAAGGACTTTGCTAACGTACGCAAGTCTGGTCTTATTGCGATTAAACTCAGGGAAGATGACTCTCTCGAATGGGTGCGTGAGGTTTCTCCAGGGCAGCAAGTTATGATTATTACCAAGGAAGGTAAATCTGTCCGCTTTGAAGAACGCGATGTCCGTCCGATGGGTCGTGCAAGCCAAGGAGTGCGTGGTATTCGCCTCTCGGGTGAGGATTGCGTAGTCGAGATGGACGTTCTCTCAGATCCGGACAAGGCTGAACTTCTCGTGGTCATGGAAAATGGACTTGGCAAGAAAACTCTCGTTTCCGCTTATCGACTTCAGGCACGTGGTGGTAGTGGTGTGAAAACCGCTCAGGTAACGACTAAGACTGGCAAAGTTGTCGGTGCCAAGATTATCGAAAATTTTGAAGGTGACTTGATCCTGATTTCAAACTCAGGTCAGACACTTCGCATGGATATTGCCGAGATTCCACAGCGCAGTCGTGCTACTCAGGGGGTTTTCCTCATGCGCCTCAGCAAGGGTAAGGTAGCTTCTCTCAGTGTTCTTCCAATGGCAAGCGAAGGTAGGCAAGAAGAAGATTTTGAACCGGAAAAAGAATCAGAAAAAGAGCCCGTAAAAGTGGCAAAAACTTCTGATACAGGACTGGATCAGCTACTCGATGCCGCCGAAAAGGACAATGCAGAGCAAAATAAATCTAAAAAATAAAACTTACTCATGAAAAAAATATTTCTAGCGTTAATTTTGGCCCTGTTACCAGCCTCAGCCTCCGCTGATCTCACATTTATCGATGACACTTCTCAGTTTCAGTTTGCGCCGATCAGCCTCAATCCAGCTAATCCATTCATTGGTGATCAGGTACGTGTGACTGTCACGGTTTACAACACTTCCGACGAGGAGCAGCAAGGTTTGATTGATGTATTTGCTGGTATCGGTGGCGAGCAAATTGGCAATAATCTTCCAGTAGTAGTTCCACCTCGTGGTGTTGATTCTGTGACCATGACATGGCGTCCTCAAGTGAAGGGTTATTACAATCTAAACGCCAATCTTGAAGCTACCGTGGGCAAAGTTTCGGTTAATCGCTTCAAGCTCATGACTTATGTCGAGGGCAATCCGGATCCGGTAGTTACTCCAGATAATTCCGATAATTCAGATAATTCCGATAGTGCAGATGACAGCACCGCAATTGTTACTCCTGAAAAAAACGATAATGATATCGTAAACATTGCGCCAACCACCGGCACTACCGTTGAATTCACCATTAACAACTCTGAAACCAAAGAAGGTGACATTGTAGTTTGGAATTTCTCGGACGGGAATAGCTACACAGGGCGCACCATTACTCGCATATTTGATCAGGCAGGAGAATATACCGTTACTCGTTTGATTATCGCCGAGGACGGTACCTCCACCAGTGAGGTGACAAATTTCCGCATCGCATCAAGCACAAGCCAAATTTTTGGAGACTTCTTTTGGCTTTGGTTACTGATTCTTCTTCTTATTATTCTTGCAGGAGTTGTTATTTAC
>CAZJIT010000044.1:2241-4975 GCA_964546155.1 uncultured Candidatus Peribacteria bacterium | reverse complement strand
GCGAAATTGCACTTGCTAGGTTTCACAAAGTAAAGTAATTTAAATGTGTAAAGTAACTCAAAAACTATGCAAAACGTAAAAAATAAAATCGGAAATCATATCGGCGACATGCTGATTGAGGAAAAAATGATTGTATTGGCGGGGATTTTGGCTGTGGTGGGCTGTCTTTTTGCGTGGAGCAGCTGGACAGTGGCAGACACGACTTATGTGGATAATGGATTTGGTGGCAAGACGTGGCTGATTGGCTGGCTGATTACTATTTTTTCAGCTGTATCTGTGCTTTTGGCGCTTTTCCCAAATACCGACGGAATGCTTCGTAAATTTGGATTCGGCAGAATGACCTTTGTTTTTTTCTTGGGAGTTGAGGGGATTTTTTTGGCGATTATTGCGATGAGTGTACTCGGGTACAGCGAGTATTTGACTCAGGAATTGGGATTTGGGATTTTTATGACTTTCTTGGGAACTGCGTTTGTGACTTTAGGTGGGTTTGTGGGAATGCGTCGTGGTAGTTCACTTCGTCCGAAGGCTAATCCGCAAAGTGATTTTTTACAGTTTCAGGAACCAAAACGTGAACATAAAATGCATGATGAAATAAGCGAGGAAATTATGAGTCCTGAGGAGGATTTGTATGGTGAAGAAGATGAGGAAGATAGTGAAGAAGAAAATCAACAAACTCTTAATTTGTAATAAAAAATGACAGACAAAGAAAAGAAATTGGATCTGAATGCGGTGATCGAGGGTGACCCGACCGGCGAGGCGATCGTGATGCCTGAGGAAAGCCAAATTGCGCAGGATCCGATTGTATATTTTTGCAAGGAATGCCGCAAACTCATAGACGAACCTGTGCAAGTTTCTAAGAAAAATAATTTCACATATCAGTGTCCAGAGTGCAAAAATAAATCTGTTGCTTGGGGTACGAAGCGCTCAATTTACAGTTTTTTTCATTTGGACGATGAGGGAAATGCCAGCGTGAAAAAAGCCAAGGAAAAAGGAAATCAGGTGGCAAGACTAAAAGAAGCCAAAGAATCATCTAATAAATAATTTTAAAATATGGCAAACGAAGACAAAGCAAAACAAAAAGCGCTTGAACTGGCGCTCGCTCAAATTGAGAAAAATTTCGGGAAAGGTGCGGCTATGACCTTGGGAGATGAAAATAGTAAGGTGAAAGTTGCGACTTTTTCGAGTGGATCTTTGTCTTTGGATTTGGCTTTGGGTGGTGGTTTGCCAAGAGGTCGCGTGGTGGAGATTTATGGGCCGGAGAGTAGTGGTAAGACTACCCTATCGCTTCATGCGATTGCAGAGATTCAGAAGTCTGGTGGGACTTGTGCGTTTATAGATGCAGAGCATGCGCTTGATCCTGAATATGCCAAGAAGATTGGTGTGGATACAGACAATCTCATTGTCTCTCAGCCGGATAATGGTGAGCAGGCGCTCTCGATCGCGGAAACTTTGGTTAGTTCGAGTGCGGTGGATTTGATTGTGATCGATAGTGTGGCGGCATTGACTCCACGTGCAGAAATCGAGGGTGAGATGGGTGATTCGCACATGGGTCTGCAAGCTCGTCTGATGAGTCAGGCGCTTCGTAAACTGACTGGAACTATTTCTAAGACCGGGACTACTGTGATTTTCCTCAACCAAATTCGTATGAAGATCGGGGTGATGTTTGGAAATCCAGAAACTACAACCGGTGGTAATGCTTTGAAATTTTATGCGAGTGTGCGTTTGGATATTCGCCGTATTGGTGCGATTGATGAGGGAAGTGGTGCTGACAAAAATATTACTGGAAATAGAACGCGTGTGAAGGTGGTGAAGAATAAAGTTGCTCCACCGTTTAAGATTGCAGAGTTCGATATTCTTTATAACCAAGGCATAAATCACGTGGGTGATGTACTGGATCTCGCAGTGAAATATGAAATCATAACTAAAGCTGGGGCTAGTTATAGCTATGGCGAGACGAAGCTGGCAGTCGGTCGCGCAAAAGTGATGGAGATGCTCGAGGCTGACAAGAAGCTACTTGCCAAGGTTGAGAAGGAGGTGCGCGAGAAAGCTAAAGCGGCTTAATGAACGAAATAAAAGCTCAAGAGATGCGGGATTATGCGTTCCGGCTTTTGGGTGCGCGGATGTATAGCGAGGGAAAATTACGCGAGAAATTGGAGCAGAAATTCCCAGATGAAGATGAAGAGATTGAGGTGATTATCGGGAGATTGAAGGAGCTGAATTATGTGAATGATGAGGAATATGCGCGGAGTTTTGTAAGGCAGAGGAGCTTACTCAAGCCAAGTGGCAAGTATAAATTGGCGCAGGAATTGAAATTGAAAAAGGTGAATCGGGAAATATATGAACCGATCCTCGAAGAGCTGGACGAGATGGAACTCTGCCAGAAGGCCTATGAGCAAAAATCCCGTACGCTGAAGAAGTCCGAGCGAGAGAAGATGATGCGATTCCTAGTAAGTCGGGGCTTTGGGTATGAGGTGGTGAAGGAGGTGCTAGGGAATTAAAAAAGTTTATATTTTAATTTTGAATATGAAAAAAACACTAATACTGACCTTGATATTAATTCTAAGCGGCTGCAGTTTATGCGATAGTTTTTGTAATGAGGAAAGCCAAGAAAAAGGACAGGAGGTATCTTTTGAGAAGAAGCAAGAATGCGAAAAATATTATAGTGATCTTAAGAATAGGTTGGACGAAAAAGATGTTTCCTTAGAATATGCAATTCTAAAAATTTTTTATAGTC
>CAZJIT010000044.1:0-2231 GCA_964546155.1 uncultured Candidatus Peribacteria bacterium | reverse complement strand
AAAGATAGATAGTTGTGTAGCTTATTACGCAGGAGAAAACAATTCTGATCATTATTCTGATCGTTTATATTATGTAGAAGATATATTACAATCAGAAATTTTAAGATCCTATCTTGTAGATACTGAAAATAACTTTTACTGGCTAGCAGGCACAGGATTTTTTGATAATTATGACGAATTACAAAAGGATCTTGATGAATATCTGAAAAGTTTGGAAAATTAGGCAAAAACTTGCGCTGAACGCATTCCCCTGCTAAAATGTGGGAGAATTTTTTAATGCAGAAACTGTGAAAATATCGTTGAATTGGCTCAAGGAATTTGTCGAGCTGAAAACTGAAAATCTAGAAGAAATTATTTGGAAATTGACAGAGGGGGTTGCGGAGATTGAGCACGTGGAGAGGCAGGGGGAATTGTTGGACAAGGTGGTGGTCGGGTATGTAGTCGAGAGTGCTAAGCATCCTGATGCGGATAGATTGACGGTGAATAAAATCGAGGGAGCGAATGGCGAGATTTTCCCAGTGGTATGCGGTGCGCCGAATATGCGTCAGGGGATAAAAGTGGCTTTTGCGATGAATGGTGCGAAGGTAAAATGGCATGGTGAGGGTGACCCGGTGACGTTGGAAAAGTGCAAAATTCGTGGAGAGGTAAGCGAGGGAATGGCGTGTGCGGTCGAGGAAATCGGGCTGGAGGGAATCGTGCCGCAGAATGACGGAGAGATCGCAGAGTTGCCGGAGAGTTATGAAACCGGCGCTAGTTTGAAGGAAATTCTCAAGCTTGATGACGTGGTTTTTGATGTGGATAATCATGCGATTACGCATCGTGCGGACTTGTTTTCGCAGTACGGATTTGCCCGCGAGATGGTCGCGCTTGGTTTGGCGGAGTGGAAATCTCAAGAAAATTTCGAGGTAAATGGCGAGGGAAAATTACCGTTTGATCTGAAAATTGATGAAGATGTGATGGCGAGTTATGCCAGTGTGGTAGTCAAAAATGTAAACAACTCCCCTAGCCCGAGTTGGCTCGCGAGTAAGTTGTCGGCGTGCGGGATTCGCCCTTTGGGGTTACTCGTGGACGTGACGAATTATGTCATGCTGGAGCTTGGCATGCCGATGCATGCGTTTGATTTGCGTAGTCTGGAGGGGAAGAAACTTAATTTCCGAAAAAGTAAAAAAGGTGAGAAGGTGACGACGCTGGATAGTGTTGAGAGAGAGTTGGGCGAGGATATAATCGTGGCGGACGATGGCGAGAAAATCGTGGATCTCTGCGGAATTATGGGTGGGGAAAATAGTGAGATTAAAAATGATACGAGCGAAATTTATTTGCATGCGCCGGTGTATGACAAGGTGCTGATTCGGCGTGGAATGATCGCGTTGAAGCACCGTACCGACGCTGGGACGATTTATGAAAAGGGTGTCGATCCCGAGTTGGCGAAGATTGGTTTGGCACGTGCGGTTAAATTGATTCAAAAAATTTGTCCGGAGGCGGAAATCGCGAGTGAGGTTGTTGAACAAAAATTTTGTACAGAAAATGTCGCTCCTATAAACGTAAAACAAGAATACGTTGAAAAATTATTGGGAATAAAAGTGGAAAATGAAGACTTGGAAAAAATAAAAATGCTCGGTTTTGAGGTGGAAAAAAATGAGGAGGGTTGGCAGGTAACCCCGCCGAGTTGGCGCGCGAATTTGACGATTCCGGCTGATATCGCCGAGGAGATTGTGCGTATGCGTGGGTTAAATAGTATCGAGGAAGAATTGCCGAGATTGCAGTCACGTTCTCCAGAAAAAAACAACATGCACATCGTGCAAAATATCATTCGAGAGAAACTTGTGGGAATGGGGTTTTATGAAAATATCAGCTTCTCGCTACTCGGGGCGAATCTGCAAAAGCGTGCGAAAAATATGACGCCGAGGGAGCAGTGGATTGAGCTGGAAAATGCGGTGAGTGAGGATTTTGCGTTTTATCGGACGAGTATTTTGCCACGCATGCTCGAGAATTTGGAAAATAATTTGCATGCAGGAAATGCCGAGGTGAAGGCGTTTGAAATGGGTCGAGTGGGTTGGATTGAGGATAAAAATCTCGTGGAAAAAAATCAGCTTGTGTTACTCCTCTGCCCTGAGAAAAAAATGGAAAGTTATTTTGCGGTGAAGGGCGTGATGGAGGAAATTTGGCAGGTGCTAAATCTCGAAACGAAATCTGATGAGCTGAAAAATGCGCCTGAGTATTTGCATCCAGCG